>JAADHT010000103.1 GCA_013151705.1 Kiritimatiellota bacterium
GGCCTGGCTGAAATCATTTCGTAACTCAAAACAAGATCAAGCGGATATTGAGAGGTTGAAAGATGAAAAAGATTGATGATGTATTTGCAAAATTAAGCGAATTATATGAATTCAACGTGAATATAAAAAAATATAAAATAAAGAAAAAGAATAAAAACATGAGAACGAATCGGTTGAGGAAACTGTGAAACCGTCGATCAACGGTTCACCGGCAAGACGCCAGGTTCATTCGCGGTCAATTGCTTTTTTTGGGGAAGAATTGTTGCAACTCGGAAGAGATGAGTATATATTTGGAAGGGCTGGTTCGAGTGAACGCAATCAATGCGTTTGGAAAGGCGTTTCTATATCGTGTTTTTGGTTTCAAGGGAGGTTTTATGTCTGATTATTTTGTACATAAGTCTAGTTACGCGGACGAAGGTTGCGTCATAGGGAAAGGAACGAAGATATGGCATTTCAGCCATATTCAGACTGGTGCCATGATAGGGAAAAGGTGTTCCATCGGACAGAACGTCAACATTTCGTCCCGAGCCATCCTGGGCGACGACTGCAAGATACAAAACAACGTCTCGATCTACGACGACGTCGTTTTGGAGGACAACGTCTTCTGCGGTCCTTCGATGGTTTTCACGAACGTCATCAATCCACGCGCGTTCATCGAGCGCAAACACGAATACAAACGTACCTTGGTGCGCGAGGGAGCCACGATAGGAGCGAACGCCACGGTCGTCTGCGGAAACACCATCGGCAGATTCGCTTTGGTCGGGGCGGGCGCGGTGGTAACCAAAGACGTTCCAGACTACGCTCTCGTGTTCGGATCGCCGGCCCGCGTAATGGGCTGGGTCTGCGAGTGCGGAGTCAAACTGAACTTCGAAGCGAACGCCACCGTCTGCGCCGAATGCGGAAAAACCTACGAGACGCGCGGCGGAATCCGCGTCCCGACCTGACCTCCACCACGACACCAAAACACCGAAAAATTACGTTTTTTCAGTGATTCGCCGCTTGACAAGTATGAAAACGCGAGGAATCATTTAGAACGACGGACACCCCGAGGGAATTATGAGAATAAATCTGAAACGGAGGATGATATGGGTATTGAATCGGTGGAAGCGGCTATCAGAGACATCAAGGATTTTCCGAAACCGGGGATCGTGTTCAAAGATATAACCCCGATTCTACAGTCGGGCGAGCTGTTCAAGATCGTGACGGACGAACTTTGCTCACCGTACGAGAAGAATGTGCCGGACTATATAGTGGCGGTGGAGTCCCGAGGATTCATTTTCGGATCGGCGATGGCGTACAAACTCGGGTGCGGCATCATTCCCGTCCGCAAAAAGGGCAAGCTGCCCTACACTACCTACGAGGCGACGTATGACTTGGAATACGGAACAGCCACGGTGGAGATGCATGTCGACGCTCTCAAACCCGGGGACGAAGTGATTTTGATTGACGATCTACTAGCCACAGGAGGGACCGCCGGAGCGGCGGTCAGACTCATCGAACAACTGGACGCGACGATAACAAGCGTTGATTTTCTCATCGAGCTGGCGTTCCTGAACGGGCGCGCGAATCTTGCGGAATACCCCATCCGCTCATTGATTACCGTTGATTGAGACCTGAGTGTCCCGCGGGGGGGGGAATGGTTCACGGTCGAGGGAGGTTCTCAACGTTGAAGGAGCGAGGTCATAGCAGAACAATCTCGTGAGATCGCGCATCAGAATCCTGGAGCCGGCGACAGCGAGCGGCCCCCATGCGTCGTCGCCGTCGGGAATCGCCTGGAATTTTCCGAGCGTCTCCATCCGACTCTCTCCGGGTTTGACCATAAACAAAGTTCCGCCATCGTCGAGAATGATAAATTTGCCGTCGGCGAAGATGTAGGGCCCCAATCCGAATCTCACTCCGCTGCTCCAAAGCGGTTTTTCGCAGTCTTTCACGGAAAAACAGACGAACCGCTTTCGGAGCCGGCCGGCGTCTTTCGGCAGTATCGAGTATATTTTGCCGTCAACGCAAACAGGAGTTTGCTGCTCCGAGCATATTCCCTTTCCGGGAGAGTATTTCTGGATGACTTCGACCGTTCCGTCAGCGCCTACTTGAAAAAGCATTCCTCCTGCCCCGTATCCCGATGTGATGAGAAAACGACCATTTCCAAGATAAACGGGGGACGGCGCCACAACCGAGAAATTCCACTCGGTCGTATGCCATAAGACGCGTCCCTTGTCGCTCTTTTCGGCCGACACTCCCACTATGCCGCCCAACGCCGCGTAGACATAGGTTCTCACTCCCCGCACGTCGGCTGTGATTATCGAGGAGTGCGACATTTTCCATTTGAATTCGTTCGGCACGCTCCAAACAATCTTTCCCGTTTCGCAGTCGACTCCCATCATCAACACGTCAACGCCGCACGGCGCTAGAACCGCGACTCCGTCGTCTATCAACGGACATTGCCCCGTATACCAAAACGGGACATCGGCACCCAAGTCCCGAGCCATGTCGATGCCCCATTTGAAAGCCCCGGTCCGCGAATCCAGGCACATCGCCTGACATTTCGGACCTATCGACACCACGAATCTATCGGTCACCGCCGGAATTGTTCTCGAAATCCCATGATTGCGCTTGGTTTTGATGTTGTACCATCTCCGCCAAAGCTCCTTTCCGTCGTCCAGCGAAAGACAACGAAGAACATCGGCTTTGATCTTCTCGTCGTAATCCAGCAGATAGACTCTGCCATTCAACACCGCCGGCGCCGCATGCCCCTCTCCCAGAAGTTTGACGCTCCAAAGTTCTTTGGGACGCGCCACGCTCCAATCGTCCGGCAATTTCGCCGGCGCGCCGACAATATTGTCTCTGCGCGAACCGCGAAAACATGGCCAGCCGGAGTGATCGCCGGAAATCCGAACCTTGTTTGCGGAATAGCTCTTGAAAAACTCGCCTATCTTGACGTTTTCAGAGGTATCCCCAAGCTCCTTTCTCGATGGAGCGTTATCCAACCCTGGCAGACGTTTCGCGACCTTGCCGCTTCCCGGACGAATCCACACGGCGAACAACAAAGCGAAAGCCATGAGCAGGGATATTGGAAAGATTGCAAAAAAAAATGATTTAACGCTTGATTTCATAATTTGTTAAATTACATTGAGCTGCTCGCGATTCAAGGGCGACTTGTTATTTCACCGTGAAAAATTGTCTCAAAACGTTTTTTTGGAAAATGTCAATGTTTGGTTGTTACGGAGTTGTTGGTTGCTCCGTGCCGCCAGGAGTCTCTTAAAAAAGGGGGTATGTTATGACTACCGAGTCAAATGAGCCGAAAGCATCCGGGTCTCCATCGCAAAGCGTCTTTCAGGCTATGTTTCTGATTGCGTGTTTCGCCATCTTCGGACTGTTCGCCTATGATTATCTGAAGAAAAACAAGGAGATCGCCGAGTACAAGAGCCAGGAATCGACAAGAGCCAAAGAGTCTGAAGCCAGGGCTCGTGAACTGGAGGTCAAACTGACGAAAGTCAAAGAATTGGCCTCTCTCTACAAAAAAACATTGAGAGAGAACACCAGAAACAGCGAGTTGGCGGAAAACGCGATGAAGCCCAGGGACGAGATTGTCAACGTGTCACCGAAGCAATCAAAACAAATCGCCGTCAAATCGTTCGCGTCTGAAGACGACGACG
This sequence comes from Kiritimatiellota bacterium, assembly GCA_013151705.1. Lineage (GTDB taxonomy): Bacteria > Verrucomicrobiota > Lentisphaeria > Victivallales > JAADHT01 > JAADHT01. Next base: position 3,654 of record JAADHT010000103.1, read on the forward strand.
TGGTCAGAATCAACATCGCTAGAAAGGTCTCATCCGATTTGGCTCCAATCATATCGAAGGTGAACAAATCGCAAAACCTCACCAACGAGAAACTCGACAAGGCCATAGCGGATCTCATCACCTTGTTGGACAAGGAGACGGAAAAAAGCCAGAAGATCGCCAAGAGCTTGACAAAAGCTCTCGTGATGGAGAGGCGCAGAGGCGACAAATTACAAAGAAAACTCACTCTGACCAATGAGGTTGTAACCGAGCTATCCACTTTCACCTCTGAATTGGGTACGCTGTATGTGAACGCGCACGAGGACGATTCAGTGCTTGGAAACATCGGCACCGCGGCAATGGCGCCGGTGAAAGTGCTTCAAAACACACTATCCCTCAACTTCTGTTTCGGCCGCGACAAAAGAGACGCCGAAAAGATTTTCAAAAAGCGTCTGAAACAAATAATGGCCCGCTATCGCAGGATACAAGTCGCCGGGACGTATCGTCCGCGCAAATCGCGCAAATCAAAAGTGAAAGAGCCCAAACTCAAAAAATAAAAAAGGTGAATAAATGAAACGCGCCTCCATTCGATCGATTGTTTTCGCATCCTCGCTCCTCTTCATCGCCGCACTCCCTTCGAATGCCGACGACAAAGGGACATACTTCGCCATCGGAGAATTGGACGTTCCGAATTTCATGAGCGCGGTAACCGATTTAGGAGCTTTCGCTGAAAAAGTGACACCCGGCACTTCAATGATGTTGGCCGGTGGCGCTATGGCCCTCTCCTTTAAATACCCCGGGTTCGATTTGAATTCCGGCATAAGAGCGATCGGCTACGCCAACTCCGAAGATCCATTGAAGAAATCGCGTTACACCGTGATTTTGACGCCATCAGGGGCGGTTGATATCAAAGATCGTTTCAAAACCGGAAAGACAACGCTGTTCGTCAAAAAGCTGGACGGAAAGGTGTTGCTGTCAAATTCGATGGATTTTCTCAACACGTTCAAAAAACTGCCGGCGTCTCCGAAATTCACTACGGAAATCAAAGGTGTCGCAAAAGGCAGAAAACCGATTATCTACATCAAATCACTGCCGGCGCACTTTTTCGACAAAGCTGGCGACTTGCTGCCGTCGCTCAAATCACTGATATCGCAATACCCCATCGGCAACACCACTCTTCCTACTGACGCGGCGGCATCCGGGGACGGGAAGAAAACTGCAAGCGAGAACGCCACCGAAACTTTTTTCAGGCAATGCGATTCAATAGAGACACGCGTCTACGCGTCTCAAACAGCCTTGATACTGCATTTCACTCTCACTCCGTCCGCGGGCTCCAAGTTCCAAGCCGCAATGAAACCGTTGAAAGGTGAAATGACTTATGACGCGCTCGACGATCTAGTCTCCAAGGTCATCGGCGACCCGGCTTTCCGTCTCAGCGCGCAATTCGACAAGACCGTCGATTCGCTTTCGGGAGAGACCGGCGACAAAGTTGACGCCAAAACGCTTTTGGCGACTCTACCGAAGTTGCAATTTTCAGCGCGAGACTCGCGAATGTTGGTGGAATTCAAACTTCCTCCTGAAATCCTCCGCGCCGTTTTGCTTGAGGCGGGCTTGATACAAAAACCCGAAAACCAACGCGAATCGCAAAATTCATCGTCCGTTGACGGAAGCGGAAGCAAATAATAAAACACAAAAAATCCCGAAAAAGCCGTCAACTTTTTCGGGATTTTTTCCGCAACGACCTTTTTCGTATACTATCCGCCTTTCTGAAGACCGCTTTGATAAGTTTTTTGTCTCTTCCAATCCCCTCCCCCGCGATTTTCGCGTAAATCCTCCAGAATAGTCGAAGGTCGACCGCATCCGCGCAATCAAAGGCGGAATAGAGCAACTGCCCCAAATCCTTGACGCGCCAACGCCGCGAAAACCGTGGTCCGATTATTATCCTCTGCAAATCGATCGGAAGCACTTGAAACGACTTTCGCTCTTCGGAAGTTTCGGACGATTCGCCCTCCTTCACGAAAAGGTGGACCAAATAGAAATCCTGATGCGCGAATTGCGCGGAGTGCATTTTTCCAGCAAGCTCGGCGATCACCGAAATCAATTCGGAACGACGCTTTCTGTTTTCATCGCCGTTAAGTTCGGGAAGAAGGTCCGACGCCCTTTTGTAGTTAGTTACGCCAAGAGTCAGCAAAACCGATCGACCATCAGGAAACCGACCGGCGGCGATGGGCTCCATCGTTGGAATACCAGCAGCGTGAAAGGCGATTATGGATTCCCATTCGTGCAACGCGCCCGAAGGGAAAAAAGGTCTGAAAGAGGTTATTCCTTTGAAATACTCCTTGAATGGAAGAGGAAGATAGCGTTTCAGGTAGGTCTCGACTTGGGCTCCATCGAAACAGAGACTCACCCGCTCCGTACCGCGTTCGGCAAGTTTTTTTTTGACGGACTCGCCATCAAGACTCCATAGATCGACAAGAGACTTTATCCCATTCGCCACCAAATAGCGTTGATATGCGGCGTTGACCAGCAAACGCCCCCCATCCATTGTTTCAACTTCAATCTCTCCGGGCATTCCAAACCGCCTTTTCAAAAAAAGTCCCGCTCAGCTTCCACAATTCAACAAGTCGGCGGCACTCATGCCGTTTTATTTGTCCGATACACTTATCGTCACAAGAAGGTAACCGCTGTTGTCGCTGTAGACATCCCATTCGAAGGGACCAAGCATCAAGACACCGCTGTTCTCAGCCTTTATGGTAACGCTTTTCCCAAGCGGATAGATTTTCCGGCCAATTTTCGCCAACAAACAACCTGGACGGAGATCCCTGGTTCCCTTGATTTTCTTCGTTATGAATTTGGGGGGACGCCAACGCGTTTTCCTAGAGCGGTCGCGTTTACCGGTGTTGCCCCTGTCAACCATCTCCCGCATAGAGTCCGGACTGTACCCGTCGGCATCCGTATATGGAAACGCTCCGCCTCCTCCAAGAGACCAAAACCGCCTCGATTCGAAATGGATGATCTGACCAGCTTTCACCTTGATCCAAGTCTCCGTCCAAGGCTCTTTCGCGGGCACCTCGACCGTTTTTGTCACCTTCCCGATGGAATAGCGCGGATCCTTGGGATCGAGTTCGTTGAACGGCATCGCGGAAAATTTCTTCACAAGGAGTTTGTCGAGGTTCATCTGCTCTCCCTGGTCCTGGGCTTGCATCAGAAAAATTATCGATTTTTCGTCCTCCGGCTCGAAAAAGCGAATTATCGACGCGTAGACTATGGCTAGATGACGGTCCCGCATGTTGTTTTTTTTCGACAATTCGGCCATTCGAATTTTAAGAGCATGGACAAATTTTGATTCCGGAGGCGGAGTTTTAGCGGGCGGAAGGACTTTCAATCGATATTTGATTTTGCCTCTGAGCAACAACAACGGCAAATATTCAGGATAGAGATGATTCGCCAATTTAGTGAGGATATTCCCGATCTTGTCCTTCGGGTTTTTCGAGAGACGTTGTTGAGCTATCGCTTGTGCGGTTTGGGCTATCAACTTTTCGGATTCGAAATTCTCACTCCTTGACTTGCCGATTTTGCCTGCGAACAGCAAACCGTTCGACGAAAACGAAAATATCAAGAACAGGAAAAACGCGAAAGTTGCTCTTGGAACGCTCTTTTCAAAGAAGCGGCTCATTTTTATTCCCCTCTTTATTCATGCGATGCCGTATCCACGACGAGGATACTCCTATCCATACATCCATATCCTTGAAAATCAAGCGACCAGCGTCAAAATAGCGTGAATTCGCCGATTCACTGTTCTAAATGGAACGAATGTTGGGCGTTAAAATTCAAAATCATAAATCAGGAAAACAAGTCGTTTCAGCGGAGAGCTGAATCGACGCCGCTGAACTCAAGCGAGTCCTCAGGTTTGAAGTGGCGCCCATGTTGAATTTCCAGCGCGTCACTTTGGCATTGGAATTTTGAGGAATTCCTCGCACATCGCGTCGACGGCCTCCTCGCCGTGCCCCGCGCCCACTGGATCGCCGTACCATTTCGGAAGAAACCCTCCGTCGGGCGTTCCAAGAGTTTCGACCAACGTATGACAGTAGGCGCGAATATCGTCGAGGGAATGGTTTCCCATCACCGCTTGAATGTCGACTGGACACCAGAAGGTGATTCCGCCTTTGAATTCGCCCAGTTTATCCAATCCCATGTTCAGTTGCTGATCCATCTGTATGACATCCAACCCGATTTCTATGAGATCATCCAGTATATCCGTGATAAATCCGCAACTGTGCAGAAACGTCTGCATTCCGGCGGCATGCGCCGCCGCGTAGACCTTGGCGTACGCCGGTTTCCAAATCTCCCGCCATTTGTCAGGCTGTATCATCAGCCTGTCCTGCAACCCCCAGTCGTCGCAGAAAATGAATCCGTCCGCGCCGAGCGGCGCGTAGCGTTCAATGACGTATAGATTCATGTCAACTAGAATGTCAAGCAATTTCTTCAAGTTGTCGGGTTCCAGGTAGATGTCGGTCCACGTGTTCTCAAGCCCTCTGATAAAGTGAATTCTCTCGTACATCGAGATTCCGCCGCACAACGCGTATTGATCGCCTACTTCGGCCGCGCGTTCCTCGATACCCACCCATCGCTTTGGATCACGGATGTCGGGAATTGTTAGTTTGTCGAAATCAGCCCAATCCAACAATGGGAATTTTTTGACTTCACCCATTTTACAGATACCTATGTTTTCCCATACCGCCCCCCATTCGTCGGTCTCCTCCTTTTTGCTGCTAGGACGTCCGTCCGGCGACGAATTCATACCGAATCCTCCGAAATCATTGCCATATTTCTCCGGAAACGACCGCGCCAGTCTGTCGGGTTTCTCGAAGGCTACTGTTTTGCGTACGATTTCTTTCGGTGTCATTTTCACGTCTCCCTGTAACTAATTCATCCTAACATGGGAGGAAAGGAGGAAAACGGGAATTCTCCCGTCTCCGCCTTTCCTCTTTACCATAATGGCGTTTGCGAATTTCGCAAAGCCCGTTCATCAAACGTCATGAATATACCATCCATTGTTTTCGTGTCGTTCGTTTTTATGACGGGAATAAATTCGCACATAATCCCTTCGCCATCGCGGGTTGCCGCGATGGCGAAGGAATTATCAATTTTTCGACAATGACTTGGCGAACATGCGAATCCTCGGGAAAAGGCTGGCTGTCGCGGTTGACGCCACGAGAACCTCGGGCGCGAGTGGAACGCGTTTGACAGCCTGCAGATGCCACCAGAGCGGTCTGGTCGACAACCTCCGCCCGCAATTCCCGCAATGAAACTTAATCTCCATATCAAATCAACTCCAAAATCATAGTAGGACGGTCTTTCCAGGCCGTCAACCAAATCACTCCGCCACACCTCCAAGCGCCCGCCCACTCCCAGCGTCGCAATCCCGAAAATACAATCAAAATGTCGTACAAGCGTCCCGCGGAACCCGCGGAGAAACAATGAAAACAGACCACGGATGAACACGGATACACACTGATGAAGAAAAAACATCATCCGTATTCATCCGCGTTAATCTGTGTTCATCCGTGGACAAAACATCCTTATTTATCCGCGGACGAAAAAGCTCCCGTCAAAAAAAACGCTAAAAAACTCGAAACAAAGCCTGAAATATAGGGGAGGGGGGAAGTATAGTCGAGGCCCGTCGTCGATTTTCTCGACAACCTTTCTCGACAACCGTCATAAATGAAAAACGGAGGGCCGAATTATGAGAAGAAGGTTCGCAAACGCTTTTTTGGCGACAATCGCGTATGTGGGAGCAATGTTGGCATGTGATTCGGATTGTGTCGCCGCGACCGCGACCATAACTCCCGCGGTGCAGGAATTCTCCACGTCCAATTGCACGTGCACATTCAGTATAGAACTGGAGGAGG
>JAADHT010000077.1 GCA_013151705.1 Kiritimatiellota bacterium
CCCCTTCGAACGCTCCAATTGATAAACCTGAACAATGTTCTCATGCACGAGGTTGGCCACCAACTTCGCTTCCGACACAAACATTTCCCTGAAGGATTCATCGGAGGCCAAATCGGGATTCAACACTTTAATCGCGACAATTTTCTCAAAACCCTCCGCCCCCTTTTGAATGGCCTTGTAGATCGTCCCCATTCCACCCTTGGCGATCTGGGCGATTATCTCGAATTCGACTGTTGGACATTTGAATATCATATGGTTGCTCCGTAAATTCCGATCGGCTACAAGCGCTCGAACGTTTTCCGCCTGTGGTCAATCGTGATTTCTGCCGTACTTTCCGGGCGGCATCCCCATCACTCGTCGAAACTGCCTGCTGAAATAATTGCTGTCCTGGAACCCCGAGCGGAACGCGGCTTCACTGACGTTGCATCCTCCCTCCCGCAAAAACTCGGCGCCTTTCAACACACGCGTTCTTATCAAATAGTCTATAGGTGAAAAGCCGATCGTTTCCACAAAACTGCGGTGCAACGTGCTGGAAGACATATGCGCGACTCTCGCGAGCTCGCCAAGCGTGAGCGCTTCAGCGTGTCTCCGCTCGATGAAGGCCATCACGTCCGCCAATCGTATCAACGACCTCACCTCGCGCTTGGACGACGCTCCGTAACTCCTGGCTATGAGACACTGAAGGCGCATGAGAAGGGAGACGACCATGAAGTCACACCCGGGAGAGCCCGATTCCAACTCGGCCGCCATTCCGTTGATCAGAGTCTCAGCTTCCGTCAATTCGGAAGCGCCCAGCGTCAAGCGGCTCTTGAACTCGTGCGCCCGCCGCATCCCTGGTTCGAGTTCGAAGAAAACGTGATAGCCCGGAATACTCCTGATGTCCAAATCGGGAATGCACGCTCTCCGATTCGAATAAAGAATATTAACCAAATCAAGCTCGCTGGTGTCGCGGTAGCCATGCTCGTGGCTCGGAGGTATCAAAAAAACATCCCCGACGCCAATCGCGTAGGATTCGTCTTTAGTGAAATGAATTCCGCTGCCGCGGAGCACCAACACCAATTCATGAAAATCATGGTCGTGAGGAGACGTGTCGCTGTGTCCGCCTATCCTCACTATCGCGACCGGAGCCCTCTCGTCCCGAAAATATCCGTTGTTCCTCATATTTGACAATATAGTGCTTGTTTTTGAAAAAATAATCAAGGATTTATTCTTTTTCACACTTATTTTACGCATTGTTCGGAACGATCAGCCACTGCGGCAAGGCCGCCAGAGGCAAAAGTCCATTATGAATAAAGGAACGAATATCATGAACAACGAATTGAGGAATTCATTCGAAAATCCGGGCAGCGAGTTTCGCGGAGCCCCTTTCTGGGCCTGGAATGGCAAACTGGAGCCCGAAGAGCTGAAACGCCAAATCCGCATTATGAAAAAAATGGGACTAGGCGGCTTTTTCATGCACTCCAGAGTCGGACTCGACACCCCATACCTTTCCGATGAGTGGTTCGAATGCGTCAACGCCTGCATCGACGAGGCCGAAAAACTCGATATGAACGCATGGCTCTACGACGAGGACAGGTGGCCTTCAGGCGCCGCAGGCGGCATGGTGACGAAGAATCCGGAATTCCGAGCCAGAAAACTCGTGATGTCCGAAGTGGATTCTCTGAAAAAATTGAAAACCTCAAAAGACACGGTCGCGGTTTTCGCGGCCCGACTGAATGGCTCTGAAGCCGCCAACGTCAGACGCGTGAATCCGAAAAACGCGAAACTAGCGAAAAGCGAGACGCTACTCCATTTCCATGTCGTCGTGAACGAGCCCACCCCTTGGCACAACAGCCAGACATATCTCGACACGCTCAACAAAAAAGCCGTCGCAAAATTCATAAAAGTCACCCACGAAAAATATAAAAAAGAAATTTCAAAGCGCTTCGGCAAACGAGTCCCAGGAATATTCACCGACGAGCCGAACCATCCGGGATTCTGCCTTCCGACGCAAGACGGCGGAACCTCCATCCCCTGGACGGGGTCATTGCCCGGCTTTTTCAAACAACGCCACGGTTACGACATACTCGACAGCCTGCCGGAGATTTTTCTGAACGTCGACAAAACAGCCGTCTCCCAAACCAGATACCACTTCCACGACTGCGTGACACAAATGTTCGTGGACGCCTTCGCCAAACAGATCGGACAATGGTGCGACAAAAACAAACTAGCGCACACCGGACACGTCCTGGCTGAAGAGACCTTGAGCTCGCAAACATCCCTGGTCGGAAGCTGCATGAGATTCTACGAATATATGCAGGTTCCCGGACTGGACATCCTGACCGAACACAAACGCGAATACGACACAGCCAAACAAGTCGCGTCCGCAGCCAGACAGTTCGACAGAAAATGGCGTCTGACCGAAACATACGGCTGTACCGGCTGGGACTTCCCCTTCGCCGGACACAAGGCCATCGGAGACTGGCAGGCCGCTCTAGGAATCAACCTCAGATGCCAGCATCTTGTCTGGTACACGATGCTCGGGCAGGCGAAACGCGACTATCCGGCCAGTATTTTCCAGCAATCCCCCTGGTGGGAAAGCTATTCGAAAGTCGAAAACTATTTCGCGCGGATAAACTCGGTGATGACCAAAGGCCGCGAGATTCGCGAACTGCTGGTTATACATCCCAACGAATCGATGTGGCTCATCTGTGAAAAAGGCTGGCATGAGGAAGATTCCGAGAAAACCGACTATAACCGGATGCTGGTCGAACTCCGGGACTCCCTCCTCTCGCGGAACATAGATTTCGACTACGGAGACGAGGATATCCTCTCCAGACACGCGAAAATCGCGAAAAAAAGGAAAACCGCAAGGTTCGCGGTCGGAAAAGCCGAGTATTCGGCTGTACTGGTTCCACCTCTGAAAACGATCCGCTCATCAACCCTCGAGCTGCTGAGGAAATTCAAAAACGCCGGAGGACTCGTGGTCTTCGCCGGTGAACCTCCCTTCCACATTGACGCGCTACCGTCCGACGAAGCCGCGGAATTCGCTAAATCCTGCGAATCCGTCCCGCCAAAAGGCGCGAAACTCGCGGAGAAGTTCGACCGAACGGCTCGAATATGCTCCATCAAAGACGAAAAAAGCCAGGAAATCCCCAATACCCTCCACCTTCTGAAAAAAGACCCGGAGAATTACTACTTCTTCGTCTGCAACACGAGCCAGTCAAAAAAACAGAGAAATGCCTTCGGCATCACTAAAGACCCTTCCATGGTGGTCGAGAGAAAAACGGCGTACGAAAATGTCGAAATCACTCTCGATCTCTATTCCGACGGCGCTCCACTGGAGCTAGACCCCAACACCGGAGAAATATTCTCGGCCAACGCGAAACGCTCAAACGGCGCTTGGAGAATCCAAACGTCTCTCCCTCCCTTGGGCAGCCGCTTGTTCGTCCTGCCTTTGAAGAAAACCTCGAAATCGCATCCGAAACGCCGAAAACTGGAACTGTCAGGGGAAACACGACTGAAAGGCGTTTGGGACTACTCGCTATCCGATGACAACGTTTTGGCTTTGGACGCTCCCCGCTTCAAAATAAATGGCGGAAAATGGAGAAAAGCGGCGAATATCCTGCAAGTGGACCACATTCTTAAAGATGCGATAGGCTCGCCCCGTCGGGGAGGTCAGATGGTGCAGCCCTGGGCGAGGAGGAAAGAGGTGAATCCGCCATCAATCAACGTTGAGCTGGAATACGCTTTCAACGCGGAATCGATTCCGAAAGGGTCGCTCGCCCTGGCCATCGAGCGCCCCGACACCTTTTCGATGACTCTGAACGGACGCGAAATAAACAGGGACTCCGACTGCGGACACTGGTGCGACCAATCTCTCAGACGCCTGAGCGTCGATCCGGCGTTCATCAGAAAAGGCGAGAACAAACTCAAATTGACTGTCGATTACAATGAGAACCATCCAGGCTTGGAAATAGTCTATATCCTGGGTTCCTTCGGAGTATCCCTCAAACCGGGTTCGCCTCTCGAAATGATCAAACCGCCGGAATCCTTGAAAATAGGAGACTGGACGGAACAGGGACTCCCGTTTTTCTCCGGCTCTTTGACCTACGGAAAAACGCTCTCCGCGAAATTCGCGGAAAAAGAGAGCGTATTCGTCTCCGTCCCCGAATACGCCGGCGTCGCCATCAGAATACTCGTCGATGGAAGCGAGGTCGGCCTGATAGCCTGGGAACCCAACGAACTGGAGATATCCAAACACGTCAAGTCCGGCACGCCTTTCGAACTCGGCGTCGAGATACTCGGACACCGCCGGAACTCCCACGGTCCGCTTCACAACCCTGAGAAATGGACCGAGGGGACCGGACCCGGACAATTCGAGGAGTTGGCTGGCGAGGTGACGGAGTACAACCTGGTTCCTTGCGGACTGATGGCCGAACCGGCACTCCTAATCAAAAAACGCGTCTGAAAAGAACGTTAAAAAGCGATTCAATCATCAGTCAACCGTATTTTTCAACCACTAACGTTCACTAACAATCACTAACAGGAAAACGGGAATCGCCGCCTTGACAAAAGCGGCGATGTCTTGTTAGACCCTGTTCGAACAGGGTCTTGTTAGTGGTTAGAGTCGGTTAGTGGTTAAAACTCCTGACTTTCGCCGACAAAGGGTAAATATAATTGTCGGTACACGAGTGCCTCCCCTCCGCCGAGGGAAGGGCGTCGCGAAACGGCGAGGCCCGAGCGAGACGGAGGGGAGGTGTCCACGCAATTTCATTGCTCCACCTCGCGACTCAAGAAAAACACCAGGCAAACTTCTCACAATGTTTGTCTCGCCTATTGCATCGACCTGAAACGGTGGTAGTTTCCAAAACCATTTGAATTCCAATCGAAGAAATAGTGTGAGATTTATATGAGAAGCAACGTTTACGTGAATTTCGTGGCCACCGCGCTGCTGCTGGCGACAATCATATTCGGTTACGCGGTAGTCAGGTCGAACGATTTGAAACGTCTGAGGATGGAGCGGGTGTCGAAACAACTGGACTCGGTGAATTCCAAATTGAAGGCGCTCGACGCTAAGCTCTCGAGTCTCGCCGCCAAACGCGACTTCGCTCCAAGGCGGTCAAGCTCCGCGAAATCCGCGGAAATCGCTAATTTTCGATTTTTCGATCAAAACGCCGATTTCGGCGGACGAAGAATCTCGGCGATAGCCAGCGAGACGAAGAATATGAACGCGCTGGTCAACAACGAGTCGCTAGTGGCCTCCATCTGGGACTACTGCAACGACTCGCTCGGCGCGCGCGACTTCGAGAATCCCGCGAAGTTCGCGCCGATGTTGGCGGAGAGCTGGAGCGTGTCGGACGACAAACTCACCTATACAATCAACTTGAGAAAAGGCGTTCTCTGGCAGAATTTCACGGATCCCGTAAACGGTAAGGAGTGGAGGAACGTCGAAGTCACGGCCGACGATTTCAAATTCTATCTCGACGCGGTCAAGAACAAGGACACCGACTGCGCCGCCATTCGAACCTATCTCATCGATTTGAGCCGGATAGAAGTGATCTCGAAATACAAATTCAAGGTCCGCTGGAAAAAACGGTATTTCCTGTCGGAATCGACGACCCTTGGACTCTCCCCGCTTCCGCGGCATCTCTACCACGCATATCCGGGCCCGTTCGACGGAAAGAGATTCAACGACGATCATGAGCGCAACCGCATAGTCGTGGGATGCGGCCCGTATCAGTTCGTCGGCTGGGAGAAGGGACAGCGCATAACCTTGAAACGGTTCGACAACTACTACGGCGCGAGATACGGAGTCGCCCCTCCCATCGAGCGTATCCAGCTCGAAGTGATCAAACATCCCAAAACCCAGTTGCAGGCCCTCCTGGCGGGCGAGATAGACCAGATGTCCCTTCAACCTGACCAATGGGTGCTTCATACAAACACTCCGCGGTTCGATTCGAAGACGGGCGACGTCAGAAAACTCAAATATCCGGCGAGAGTTTACCGCTACATCGGATACAACCTGCGCAACCCTCTTTTCAAGGACAGAAGGGTTCGAGTGGCGCTCACCCATCTGATCGATCGAAAAAGAATAATCAAGGACGTCTACCACGGGCTGGCCAGAATCGTAACCGGCAACTTTTTCATCGGCACTCCGTACTACGACAAGTCGATAAAACCGTATCCCTTCTCGGTCGAGAAGGCGAGAAAATTCTTCGCGGAGGCCGGGTGGCGCGACACCGACGGCGACGGAGTTCTGGACAAAAACGGAATGAAATTCGATTTCACTATTCTAGCACCGTCCAACTCTCCGAAATACGATAAGATACTGCCGATAATCAAAGAGGACATGGCGAAGGCCGGAGTCGTCCTGAGGATAAGAAAGGTCGAATGGTCGGTCTTCGTTCAAATGATAGGAGCGAAAAAATTCGAGGCGTGCATCCTGGGTTGGGGAATGGGATTCGAGTCCGATCCGTATCAGTTGTGGCATTCAAGCCAGGCCGACGCCAAGGAGTCGAGCAATTTCATAGGATTTAAAAACCCGGAGGCTGACAAGCTGATAGAACAAATCCGCGTCTGCTTCGACCTGAAAAAACGAATAGAGCTGTGCCACAAGTTCCACCGTCTGCTCCACAAGGAGCAGCCATACACATTTTTGTTCTCCCCAGACGCGCTTCTCGCGCAGAGCGCCCGATACAAAAACGTCAGAATATTCCCGGGCGGCCCGGAATCGAGGATAACCTGGACACCGAGAAAGCTCCAGAAATCTCTGGCGAGGTAAGTGGAAAAAGTGAATAGCAGCAAAAAAATCAATAATGGACAAGGAACTTTGAAAATGAAAAAAGGAATAATTAAAAATATCGCTCTGAATTTGATGGCGCCGGGATTCGCCCAATACAGTCTCGGCCAATACATCCGCGGCACCATCTATTTCGCGTCGGCCATAGCCGGAGTGCTTTGGGTGGTCGTGGTTTTCGGAAACGAGGTCAAAACGATATGGAACAATGCTTTGAACGGCGGAGATATGACAATGAGCTGGCACCCCTTCATCACGCCTTTGCTTCTGACGCTGGGGGCATGGATGGTTAGTTTTCTGGATCTATTCATTTTCAATGCGGCGACCAACAAAAAACCGCCGCCACTACCTGGCGACCGGAGAAAGAGCGAATAATTATGTTGAAAAATCTGCAATTGTTGAATTACCGCAATTACGTGGATGAAAAAATAGATTTCGACTCGAAGACGAATGTTCTAACGGGAACGAACGGACAAGGGAAAACCAACATTCTGGAAGCTGTTTATTTTCTTTCCATGCTGCGCTCTTTCCGTACGGCATCTCCGCGCGAGATTCGCGGAATAGGTTCGGATTTTTTTCACGTCTCCGCTTTTTTGAACACATCCCGAGGATACGACAAACTCCTCGAAGTCGATTACGCTGAAACCAGACGATTGCGGATCGACTCGTCGCCGGTCTTCAAAGCCAGTGAGTTCATCGGTTCCTTCAAGGCAGTGGCTTTCCTTCCGTCGGATCTGATGATCGTGACCGAGGGAGCCGCTTTGAGAAGACGATTCGTCAATATGTTTTTATGCTCCTACGACAAAATCTATCTCGCTGATCTCAACGACTACGCCAACGCCTTGAAATCACGAAACGCGCTGTTGAAAAACCAAAATCCGGACACCGACGCCCTGACGGCTTTTGAAAGAATACTAGCCGAAAAAGCAGTGGCGATAACAGCGAAAAGAGCCGCCGTGTTGAAAAAAATATCCGAAGAGATGGCGCGGCTCTTCCGTGAAATCAAAGGGGGAAACGCGCTATTCAACATCGCCTATACTCCACATCCGTCAACAGAAAACATCGAAGCGCACGCCGCGAAACTAGCGGCTGATCGGGCGAAGGACGCCGCCAGACGCTCGACATCTTTGGGGCCGCATCTCGATGATTGCCAATTTCTTCTCAACGACAAACCTTTACGCGCGTTTGGTTCGACCGGACAATGCCGTCTCGCCGCTCTCTGCCTCAAACTCGCCGCGTTGAAGCTGCTCGGAGACATCGACGGTGGTGGTGCCGGAACGGTAGCGCTCGTTGACGACGTTGCCGGCGAATTGGATAGCGAGACCCAGGACGCGTTCTTCGGGATAGTCTCCCAAACCGAGCAATCCTTCTTCACATTCACCGCCACCCCTTCGGACGCGTATTTCGCGGACGCCAAAATCCTGGAAGTGAAAAACGGCTCAATATCAAATGCCGCGGGAGCGGCAATCTAAATTATTCATAAAAAACCTACACGCATAAATTGATTCGTATATCATCCTATTACATAAAGCAAATGAAATCAAGCCGATTCGACCAATTTGTCATATCCAAACTCCGTATTTTGCGAACATTCGCGTATTATATGTTCAAATCAAGAAAATATAAAAGATAGATGTCAACGAATTAGTCGAATTATACGAATTAAGAAAAAGAAGATTAAACCATGAAGGGCATGAAGTTTTCTTTATCCTTCTGTATTCCTTCATGTACTTCATGGTGGAAATATAAATTAAGTTTGAACGAATTGGTGCACCTAACGTCGCTACCGCTCCGCAGGTGCCCATGGTGTTCGAATCAAAATGTGGAACTTGACTTATTCTCTAAAGTTGATAAGTTATCATAGAAAAACAGAACTATCTAAAATGGAGGTTTTGAAATGACAATATTAGAAGAAATTGAAGCAAAAGCGATGCAACTGCCTTCCTCGGAACGAGTAATGATCTCTCCGCCATGTTTTTTCACAACCGAGAACGAAGTCGCCATTCCAAGACCGAAACCTGCCTCTTTAGTTGAAAAATAGAGATCGAATATTTTCAAGAGATTATTGAAATCATGCGCTATGCCTCCAGCCAGTAGTCCGAGAGACTCGAGCTTATGGTTGCTTGCCAGCCGAAGCTTTTCCGCAGGGAGCGTAGGCCGATTCAAGCAAAGTTTACTTTGATTGAATTGCTCGTGGTAATCGCGATAATCGCGATTTTGGCAAGCATGCTTCTTCCAGCCCTGAATCAAGCTAGAGATTCGGCGAAAAACATAACCTGCGTGAACAATCTCAAACAGATCGCCGTCGCTTTGTCTTTGCCATCTCTGGATGCCGGAAACGTGGCTCGACTAGTACTGTGTATACGTTAAAACTTCACTTTGACAAGAAGCATTTCGGGAATTCAGGTTCCGCTGCGGACGAAAAGCGATATTATATCGTTGTCGTCCGCGGCGGAGGCTGAAATCGGACAAGGTGAATATCGCTAAAATTGCGGAAAACACCTATGAGTGGATGCTTGCGGACGGAAAAAACACGCTGGAGCGAGTCTCTCCCACATCCGTAATCAGCCCCTGTTCGAAAGGGTGTCACTTGATTTCGGAGCTGATGCGCATAGAGCAGAATTTGGGGCCGCACATGGTGCAGTAGTCGCTTTTCTCGGGCACGGTGGAGTCGGCGGGATTCTCGCGCTCGGCTATGGCTTCGGCGCGAAGCTCGCGGGCCTTGTCGGGATCGAGCGAGAGCTCGAACTGCCTCTCCCAGTCGAACTCCATTCTGGCGCGGCTGATCGCGTCGTCGCGATCTCTCGCCTTCGGACGTTTCAATGCGATATCCGCGGCGTGCGCCGCGATCTTGTAGGCTATGACGCCGTCGCGCACGTCTTTGGCGTTGGGAAGGCCGAGATGCTCCTTCGGGGTAACGTAGCAGAGCATGGCGGCGCCATGGAACGCTCCGAGAGCGCCGCCGATGGCGCTGGTTATGTGGTCGTATCCGGGAGCGCAGTCCGTGACGACCGGTCCGAGTATGTAGAACGGAGCGCCGTCGCAGAACTCGTCCTCTTTTTTCATGTTCATCTCGATCTGGTCGAGCGGAACGTGTCCGGGGCCCTCGACCATCACTTGAACTCCCGCCTCGCGGCACCTGCCGACCAGCTCGCCCAAGACCGCGAGTTCCGCGAACTGCGCCTCGTCGGACGCGTCGGCCAGGCATCCAGGGCGGAGTCCGTCGCCCAGCGAGAGTGTCACGTCGCGTTTCAGGCAGATATCGAGCAGTCTGTCGAAGTTCTCGTAGAAAGGATTCTCTCTGTCGTGATGGTTCATCCATTTGGCGATTATGGAGCCGCCTCGGCTGACGATTTTCATTGTGCGTTTCATCGCCATCGGCACGTGCGCGCGGAGAAGTCCGGCGTGTATGGTCATGTAATCGACTCCCTGCTCGGCCTGTCTCTCGACCACCTCCATCAAGAGG
Source organism: Kiritimatiellota bacterium (assembly GCA_013151705.1). Taxonomy (GTDB): domain Bacteria; phylum Verrucomicrobiota; class Lentisphaeria; order Victivallales; family JAADHT01; genus JAADHT01. The sequence goes on from JAADHT010000077.1 coordinate 10,245, forward strand.
TCTATGTGGAGATCCATCGGATCATCGACCAGTCCGAGCGCCTCGTATATCGGCACCGTTCCGACTGGCGCCGCGCATTCGGCGATTATCGACTCGCGAATCTCGCGGATGTTGTCGCCCGTGCTCAGATCCATCACGGTATCGGCACCGTATTTGAGCGCGACCCGCATTTTCTCGACCTCCATGCTCGGACAGCTCGTCAGAGTGGAGTTGCCAATGTTGGCGTTGATTTTCGTCGTCAAAGAAGAGCCGATTCCAATAGGGGATAGTTTCGAATGGTTGACGTTCGCCGGGATGACGATCCGGCCGGCAGCCGTCTCCGAGCGGATGAACTCGGCATCCAACAACTCCTTTTCGGCGACCTTGACCATCTCCGGCGTGGCCTCGCCGGCCCTCGCCATGGCTATTTGAGTAGTTTTTCGCATAATTCGACTGTCCTTTTTGTAGCGCCTTTGTATTTCTCGACCACCGTTTTCGCGCGTTGTCCAAGTTCGGCGGCCGCTTTTTCATCGTCGATCAATTCGGTCAGAACGGTTTCCAACCCGCTCCCATCCGACACGGTTCTCACGGCGTCAGCCTCGAGCATCGCCCTGAGAATGAATCTGAAATTGCTGAGTTTGTCTCCTGTTACAACAGGTTTCTCGAGAATCGCGGGCTCCAGGATGTTGTGTCCCTCCGTGTGCCCCGCCAGGCTTTTTCCCATCACCACGACATCGGCGGCCGCGATGAACGAGAGCATCTCTCCGGTGGTGTCGGCCAAGAGGACATCCACAGTTCCGGCGGCGGAACCGTCCGGCGATTCGGAGCGTCTGACGAAAGAGAGTCCGGCTTCTTTCAATTCGGCGGCGATTTCCGGTCCGCGCTCGGCGTGTCTCGGCACGATGATCAGGCGCAAATCGGGTCGATCGGGTTTGAGATTCCTGAATACGCCGGCGATCAACGCATCCTCGCGTGGATGGGTGCTCGCGGCCAGCACTATCCGGCTTCGCCCGGGGCCGAAATACGAGGTCAAATCGATATCCGCGATTTCCGCGGGCGGTTTCTGGTCGAATTTCAGGTTTCCGACAACCGTCGGCGAGAGTTTCGGCGAGACGGCCTTAAAGCGGTCGGCGTCGAGCTCGGTTTGGACGCACAGCAGCGAAAGCCGTTCGAGCACCGGGGCGAAAAAGAAGGAGAAGCGCTTGTATCCAGGCGCCGACTTGTCCGATATTCTGGCGTTCACGAGAGCGACCGGCGCGCCAAACGCGCGAGTTTCGCGGATGAGGTTCGGCCAGATCTCCGTCTCGAAAATGACAAGAAGCGACGGTTGCAGCAGACGAAGTGTTTTGCGCACAAAGAAAATAAAGTCCAGCGGACAGAAAACCACCTCGGTGTTTACCGGTTTTCGCGAACGCGCCAGAGCCTGTCCGGTGGTGGTGGTGCTTGAGATTACGAATCTGGCGTCCGGATCTCGCTCGAGCCATGTTTCTATCATACCCAGCGCGATGACCGTTTCGCCGACGCTGACGGAGTGAACCCACACTGCGCCCTTGAAGGCTTCCAAGGTCTTTCTCTTCTCATCCGCGAACATCGCGAACCGCTCAAGATATCCGCGTTTCTCTCCGCCGCGTCGGATCAACTTGAGAATCATACTTGGCACGAAAAAAAGAAACGCTAGCGGGAACAAAATGTTATACAAAAAAATCATCAGGAAAGATGCTCAATATCCCGGCAATTTCAACCTCGCTATCGAAAAAAACGGACTTATTACCATCAATGAAGGCGGTATTGATTAACACAACGGCCGGGAGTGGATTGAATTATGGGATTTCCGCTGTATTTTATTGAGTATTCGCGGGGAATGGAGTTTTTCCTGGAAATGGGCATAGATATGGATGGATATTCTCTCAACATGAATGGAAAAATTGGAAAATGTATGTCGCGCAAACAATCAAAGAGGAAGTGGAGAACATAAACAGAGACGGATTCGAGAGTTTCAGAATCCATTTCAACAACTTAGCTGACGACTTTCGGAGAGAAGACGATCCTGAAAGACTGATCGTTGAAAGACCGATAGCGACGGATCCAAGAATATATTCCCTCGCCGCAGCGACGGTAAGCCATCTCTGTAAAGAGCGTGGCTTAAAAGTGCCGGCTTGGGTAAAAAGCCAGGACACCATTTTGACGGATCCTTGGTTTCCTTCCGGAGTTTTGAATTTCCGCGCAATGGAATTAAGAGACTCTCCATCAGCGTTCAAATTTCGGAATATTTTTGTTGGCTATGAAATGTTGCTCGTGCAGAATGGATATCGGGCACGACTTGGACGACATACGATTTCTGATCGAGCATTTGGGGCTTGACAAAAAAGAGGATGTCGTGAAAATAGTTTTAAAATACGTTCCAGAAGATCGAATCCCCGCGAAGACCACTTTTTTCATTGAAGAGGTTTTCTCCAAACAACAAAAGCGATGATATGAGCGCTAAAGCGAAACCTGGATTGCTAGTAAAGAACCGTAAAGCGTTTCACGAGTACGCGATACTCGAGTCGTTCGAGGCCGGATTGGAGCTGCGCGGCACGGAAGTGAAGAGCTGCCGCGAGAAAAACATAACCATAGCGGATTCCTACGTGAGGTTCGACAACGGCGAGGCGTGGCTGCTGAACGTCAACATATCGCCGTACACGCACGGCAACCAGTTCAACCACGATCCGAAACGGGAGCGCAGGCTACTTCTGCACAAGCGCGAGATCCGCAAACTCACCCAGCTGGTCAAGGAGAAGGGGCTGACAGTCATTCCGCTGGATTTTCATCTGACCAGGGGACGAGTGAAAGTCAGCATCGGAGTGGGAAAAGGCAAAACCCAATCGGACAAACGCGAAACGCTGAGAAAACGCCAGGACGATCTCGACGCCAGAAGGGCGATGGGGAGAGGATGAGCGGCGAGCATGTGAATCTGTATGGGCGAGCCTGCGTGCTCGTCCGCTAATCAAAGCGTGAAAAAGTAGGGCGGAGCGTCCCCGCCCGCCCATTCCAGCCCGCAACCAGTTTTCAAGACGCGACATTCCGGCACAATCGCTATGCGGAGCGCATTGGGAAATTCGCGAATTGACCACAAACCACGTTTCCGCCGGGATAAACCCGACGGGGAGCGAAAACAAACGGTTGATCGATAAAACATTGGACAGTGGACAATGAGCGGTTGTGGGTCAGCAAATGCGCGGAAAATCGCAGGCGCCGCGCACGGAGGCCCGCACTGGAGCGATCCGGAAAAGGGACTTTTCACGCAGTACCTCAAAGCGGGCAAAGTGCCGGACGCGAAAACCGTCGAGGACGTCAAACGCTTCTACGAAAGCAAGGTGCCTATGAACCGCGGGAGTCTCCCGGCGGACGTCGTGAAGGCCATTCTATACTGCGTCGCGCAGAAATACGAGATGGGACAAGCCATTCCAGTCGCCGGCGGACAAGTGATGCTCAGTTAGACTGCGATGGGGGGGGGAGAAAATTCAATGTTAAATATTCGTAATCATTCACCACTAACTTTCACTAACGAACGCTAACGGAGAGAAGACAATGTTTCACCGTTCAACCTGAACGGCGAAACGTTCCACATTTAAATTCAACCGACACCGTTTGGCGGTCCGGTTCGGACCGCCAAACATTGGTTTTGTTAACGTATGTTAGTGTTCGTTAGTAATTAAAAAGGGTGCTGAGTAGTAACGAATATTCAATTTTGAATTGGAAAGTTCTCTGAAAACAGCATTTTTCGCGTCTTTGCGTCTTGGCGGTGAATGGAGATGTCAATGGGCGGTTTAAAACGGGCCACTTGTGGGCACTTCAAAATGGGCCACTCTTTCGAGAGAGTAACACCTCCTTTTTTGGTTGTCAAGTCGGATTCGAAGTTTCAACGGCCTGATCTTTC
>JAADHT010000162.1 GCA_013151705.1 Kiritimatiellota bacterium
GGTCAAGACCCCGTGATGGAATTAACCGTGATTACCCGACTCGTGATTGACCCCGTGATTGGAAAGTAGTCAAACAACCTTGAGTGCTTTACGGAAACAATGTGGGATTTTTTGGAAAAAAACTTGATTTCCGCGTGACTCGCTATATTTTCAACTTTCGTGTTGTATAATAACTACAACACTTGAGAATTCGAATTATTGTAAAGGAGAAGGTGAAATGCGAGGTAAATCCCATTTTGGAGATTACGTGAAACGACTCAGGGCCGAAAAAAGAATCACTTTGCGTGATTTTTGCAGTAAAGCCAAAATAGACGCTGGAAACTACAGCAAGGTTGAGCGGGGCCTGCTTCCTCCCCCTCAAAATGAAATGAAGCTGAAAACCTACGCCAAAGCGCTTGACGTTGAAGTAGGAAGCGACGAATGGTATTCCATGATCGATTTCGCGGCGGTTGACAAAGGCGTCGTTCCAAAGGATATAATATCCGATGTTGAGGTCGCTGAAATGCTGCCGGTATTTTTCAGAACGGTTCGTCGGCAGAAACCCACGAAGAAAGAGTTGAAGGAAATCGTCGATAAAATCAGGGTTTCATAATTTCATGTCCAATTTTTATCTAAAACCGCCAAAACTGACTCTGGGGGAAATACACGATCGCGCTGACGAGTTTCGCTCGGAATACTGGGACGGCAAGGTTCCCGTTGACATCGAAACCATAATGGAGTTTGATTTGGAGTTGCCGCCGAGGCCGATTCATGGTCTGAGAGAGGAGCATGACGTCGACGCTCTCCTCCTGGGGAACGGCGAGATAATAGTCGACTACAAGCTGTATATGGAAAAGAAGATGGCGAATCGTCTCCGCGTTTCATTCGCTCATGAAATAGGACATTACGTCTTACACCGGAGCATCATTGAAAACTTCAAATTCGACACTCCTGACGAGTGGATCGAGATTTTCCATAATTTGCCTTCGGATAAATTTCAGATATTCGAATCCCAAGCGTTCGAGTTCGCTTGCCGTTTGCTCGTTCCTCCCGACGTGTTGGAGAAAAAGTTGAAGGCCGCCAAAACAAAAGTGATAAAAACCGGACTTATCGATTGGGATGAATGGGGATGGTGCGCCAAGGACAGCATAGCCGTCGATGTGGGCGGGTATTTTGGGGTGTCTGATTCAGTAATCAACATTAGAATTGAAAGAGAGAAGCTCGAGGGATTATTCCGAGAATGATTTGATGAGAGAAAAAACAATCTTTCCCCCCTTGGTTTGGGGATTCCTTAATCCCCGCTGGTCCGGTCGTGAAAACGGTCGGGCCTTTTTTTTGTCACCGCGGCGTTCGCGGATTTTTCCGAAAACGAAAAAACGCTTCAAGCGGGCACCCCTGGGCGCTTGAAGCGTGAAACGTACGGCGTTTGCGCACAGTATATATTCGATATTCAGGGTCTGTCCACTTAAAATTAATAAATTTGAATTGACAACTTGTAAAAAAACTTATATAATCTATCTTCATTCAAGAAAGTGAGCCGAAGATTATTAAATGAAGGGATGTTTTTAGAGAAATTAATATTATTTCAGGTAAGAATATAATTTATTAAAGTGGACAGACCCCGTATGGAACCCGTATGGACCGTGATGGAAGCCCGTGATGGAAGTGGACAGACCCCGTGATGGGACCCGTGATGGGCCGTGATGGACCATGATGCGTGATGACCGTGATGACCCGATGGTGATGCAAAACCCGTGATGGACCCGTGATGCGGCCGTGATGCCGTGATGCGAACCCCCGTGATGCGAATGCCCGAATGGAGGAGATGGAGACTCTGGTGAGAATCAAATACTCAAAGCGTTACGGCGAGGTCTTCACGGAACGGAGTCCAAGGCACCGGGATATTATGGAGGCGTTTGACATCAAATTATAAACATAGTTACACAAATGGGCATTCAGGTTTATGAGTTGCGGCATAGAGTCAATAGCAGAAATTCGAGATGCTTACAGTTTGAATTTTCTTTTGGAGAAGCAAAAAGGCCCATCAGCGTTTTGTCGGCGAGTCTGACTTCCAACTCGTCGGAATCAGTGGAAATCGCGGCAAGGATTTTGGAGAGAGCCTCGCCGGGTTTGAGGGACGCGGTCGCCTTGGGGTTTGAGACCAAGGTTTTGACGACATCCGCGTTGAACCTACAATGTTTGAAAATTTCATCAATGTCCGGAAAAAGCAGAATCGTTCCGCGGTCGCTGGCCGTGTCGATCAATTCCTGGCAAGCTTCGGCGTTGCGGGCGTCAGCGGCGAGATACGTCGTGTCGTCTAGATTGATCCGAACTACTTTTCCGTCTAGCAAGGCGTTTCTTATATCATTTAAAACCGATGGAGGAGTGTCCAAAGGGCCCAATGGCGGTTCGACGGTCGATTCGGTCTCATACACGACGAACTCGGAATTCGCGGATTCTATCACCGTTTTCATCACCGGAACAATTCTGTGAATCCGCGAGTTCCGCGGAAAACGCAAGTGGATTCCGGCGACGAATTCGCCGATTTCCCTTGGAGTTCCCTCCAATGTCATCTCAACCGTTCCGCCAACCAGTCCCGCGCGTCCGCCAAGGCCGCGGCTCAAGGCATGCTTCTTTATATCCGCGACGACATCGGCATCCGGAAAACTTCCTTCAACCAAGTATTGAATTCTAACTGTCAGATCGTACTTCATTCGCCAGGTCCTAAACAGACCCTGCTCGAAATAGGTCGGTGCATGGATGGCGGCAAGACCTTTTCGAGCGGGGGTTAAACGCGCTCCGCGACTGATTGGCGACCAAATCCTTCAACAGGTTTTCTGGCAAGGCGTATAAAATGACACCGCTCAATCTCTGGTCGGCGCAGATGGTCGCCAAACGATCCGCATCGGAATCGTCAATGAACAAAAGTTTTATGAGGAAATCCTGATGCTCCGCCGCCGCCATGATATGAGCGACCATGGGAGCGAAATAGTCGGAATCGGCGGGGTTGAGACATGCGAATCCTATGACTTTGGCCTTCCCTGTCGAAATGGCTCTGGCCATATCGTCCACTTTGTACCCCATCTCAAGAGCGATTTGCTTGATATGATCGCGTTTGGCCTGGGGAATGTTTATTCCCGGGACGAAATTGTCGTTCACAGCGTACGAAGCCGTTGATTTGGCGACACCCGCTTGGGCGGTCACGTCGCGCAATGTTATTTTCTTCATACTTCCAACTCCCTCAATGGTTTCCCCATATGCCTTGCAGAAACAACGCGATGTCCGCCTACATAAATAACCTCGCTTGTCGGGCGCTTGAACGCGTCGTGGGAGTAGGTTGTTGTTCCGGTTGCGTCGGTCATAGTCAATTTATTCCCGAAAATGTCGTATGAGCACATTATATCAGCATCCGCGGGATATTCAATAGCGGGAAGCCGATTCATGTTGTCGTCGGTGTACAGGAAACGCGATGATCATCCGACGTTCGATAATTTTCTTCTTCCGTTCGACGGAAAGCTGAATCCGAAAAGAGCCCCGACGACGAGGAAGACGGCTCGGGTAATTCCGGCAAACTGATAATGGACGCACACAGGTGGGCGTCTCAAGGCGATATTTATCGTCCTCGCTATGAAAAGTTACGGATACCGACCGTATTTCATAGGATGATTTATCGAGTTTTTAGCTTTTTAGGACTTTTTCAGCAAGCCCTATTATAACTTCTGAAACCAATACAACAACCCCGTCATAAGGATTTCCCGCATCCCCTTCGGTCGGCTCGCCTCCATCGGGCTGAATCAGAGACTCATACTTGACTTCATACAACAGAGTCGTATATTCACTCTTTAGCCATGGGCTTCGCCCGGCACACAACAAAAGCAGTTCACCGGACGCTCATATCGTCGCGGCGGTGACTTTAGCGATATGCGGAGAAAAACAGAAAATTCCATAATTTAATTGCAATCAAACAAATTGATCGTATATTTTTTACAACATAAAAGGAGCGTACAACTATGAAGATACAGGAACTTGTATCAGAAGCAATATCTTTACCAGTGACGGAAAGAGCTTTCATCGCAAGCACATTGCTGAAAAGCTTAAATCCTCCTGAACCTGATATTGATGCTAAATGGGCGGAAATCGCAAAAAACCGACTTGATGAAATAAAGACTGGACATGCAAAAACAATTTCTGGAGAGGAAGTTTTCCAGAGGGTATGGAAACGTTTTTCAGAATGAATTACTCATTTCATAATGAGGCTGAAGACGAACTAAACTTTGCCATCTCTTATTATGAAGGATGCCAAGCGGGATTAGGTTTCGATTTTGCGTCAGAGGTGTATTCAACCATTGAACGAATAGTTACCTATCCAGACGCATAGCCGATTCTGATTTACAATGAAATCAGACGTTGTCAACTTAATCGTTTTCCATATGGCGTTATTTATTCAGATCAAAATGGACATATTTATATTCTGTCGGTAATGCATTTACACAAAAATCCTGAATATTGGAAAACTCGCATTTCAAATTGACGCACTTGACTATTTTCGCCGAACGGGATCGGGCCAATAGTGGCAAAAAACTGGAGGCGTTTGAGAGACCGGGGATAAGCGATTCATCGCCGGCTATATTTTGCCAGGCAATGTTCCATGCTCCTTCCACCAACAACACACAAAGTATTTAATATGACTGACGCCACACTTGAACCCAAATTTTTTATCAAAAATAAAAAAAATCGGATTGTTTTAAATTGCATTTGTGGTTTTCCTCTCGCTTCTCTACTCTTATTTATATTATTCGGGCCACGACTAAATATTCTCTATTCCGTTAACCCACAATGGCAATGTCACAATTATATGCAAAATATCCTAATGGACGCATACATAGATAGCCAGGACGGAAAGACGGATACAAAACTATCGGATATTGCGAAACATGCTAAAATCAACGGTATCCCACACGGCAAATTCGAGCGTTATCGAAATGTCGTGAGAACATATACCGACAATCATTACGACCTTCTAGGAATAATATGCTTATTGTCAAGCGCATTACTCCTTATCAATTTGAAACGGTGGAATAAATTTCAGTTGGGATATGCATTATTTTTGATTGTATCGGCTATCGTGTTGATTTATTATATTGAATTGTTTTCGCCGCGTAAAACAGATGTTTCCGACGAATACTTTTTTTTACCTAATCGGACTATTGATGATTTGAAATGGGATTCAGATACAGAAGGACCTCTGAAAATCATCGGATATTGCAAATATTGTGATTATACGGATAAGCGAACGGTTGTTTTTTCTGATGGGAGTTGGAAAGTTATGAGCTTGGCTGATATTAATAAAAGACTAGAAAAGATAGTTGATCATTAACCCGTCCCTAGATTTTTTGTTGCGGCCTTTCAGCCTTGAACGCGGCGGCGTGAGAAATTGAGAATATTTTCAGAGCGGTTGCGCAAACGGCCGACATGACGACCAGCGCGGTCAAAACGCCCACCCACAAATCCACCCGCAGGTCGAACGCCCGCTTCAGAATCCTCAATTCGGGCTGTATGCCCTGAACTCCCGCCCCGATAATGACGGTGATGGCGATTCCGAGTGAAAAGCCGCATGCGGTTCCCATCAGAAGGACGAGACCGCCGCGGATCAATTCCAAAGCGAACAACGCGCTCTTTTTAGTTCCGAGAGCCAGTAGAAACGACGTTTCGGCGGCATTCCGCTCGATATGAAAGACGTTTAACGCGAAAAACCATGCCGCAAGCGCGAGAATCGCGGCCGAACAGAAAACCGCAAGTTTGTTTTCCAGTTCGCTCCTTGCCCGCGCCAGTTTTCCCGCCAAAAGATCCGTCACGCTCTTCCGTTCAAGTTTGTTGGAGGATTTTTCCCGCCGCGTCTGTTCCGCGTCTGTTGAAAATTTCAATATCCTGGCATTCGGAAAAAAGCGTCTCGCCCCCTCGGCCAGCGATTCGGCATTGGAACATCCGAAAACGAAAACACCGTTGATTTTGCCAGGCATTCTCAAAAGCCGCCGAGCTGTTTTCAAACTCGTCCAAATCGTGATGTCGCCTAAATCTCCTTTTTCCGGTCTGACGGACTTTATCTTCATCGGCTCTCCGTTGAACAGAAAATCATCCCCGGATTTGAAGAAGAGCGTATCGGCTAGCGCCGCTCCCATGACAACGGATTCGGCGCTTTCCGAACGCGTCGGCCTATCGCCCATTCCGCAGAGAATCACATTACAATTCTCCTCGCGCCAGCGAATTCCTCGCTCCAGGACCGGAAACGTCTGTCTGGCGTTTCCAAAAGCATTCGCGGCGGAGAAGAAGCGGGGAGCGGACGCGAAAACGTCCGAGGCTCCGGCTTGAACATCCAGTGTGCCGACGCCGTTCGGAAGAATCAGGGCGTTGAAACCTTGATCGTTGCCTTCTCGAGTTTTTTCGGGTGTGTTGGAAACTGGCGTGTTTTCCGCGGATGCCGCTTCGAGTTTTCGTTCGGCGGAGATATCTTGAAGAGCGAGGAGCGAGAAGGAGAGCGTTACCGTGGCCACCGCCGCTGCCACGAGAGCGATGGAAAGCGCCAAATTGGCGTCGGGTCTTTCGAACTCGCTCTTCAACAATCTCCAGAACGTAGCGTTCAATTTCCACTCTCCCTGTATTAAATTTATGGCGTTCGGAAACTTTTTCCGCACGGAGCATAGTCATTGTAAAGCAAACTACGGGCTGACGCCGCTTTTGCAAGCCCAGGCGATGAAATAACCGCTTTTCGGGTATTCGGGGTCAACCCTGCGATATCGCACTTTTCGGACGTTTTTTCAATGCCACCTACATCCTTCGACGGGCTCCCGCCGTCGCCATGGTGTGGCTATGGCGGACATGATTGCTTGGCACGGCGCGACGGGCAAGGTCGGAGAAATAATTTAAACTTGGAATTCTTGGCGGAGAACAGTCTCAAACGCGGAACTTCAAGCGAGTTCGCGGTGGAAGTTGAAGGTCGATGGATTGGATTTGCGAACTTCGCGGAGTTTTTCGGTTTTCCGCGGGATGGTTCCCGGCACCACCGGCAGTTTCAAGGTTCGTTCGGAATAGACGTAGGTGATGCCGGAAGCCGCATCGTGCTTCACCAAATAGTTAGCTCCTCGGTCGTCGTTGATCACGCCCTCGATTGGGACTTCCGCTCTGGTTGCAAGAATGGGGATATGTCCTTCCACAAGCATTTCAACCGGGACCGGTGAGTGTTCGACCAAGGCGCGTATGGCTTCCTCCTCGAGCTCCACCCATGCTTCGACGGATTTGAGATGAGTGGAAACGCCGCCGTTTCGACGTGTTTTCGAAACAGTTCCGTTTTCCAGAAGACCGCGAATCTCGCGGATCGCCAGCGTGTTGCAGACGGGGAACGGGAAAGTGATGGCGATTTCAATATTTTCCAGTTCCACGAGAATCGGGATCTGGTAAAGAGAGGTTACGCGGAACATGCGGATCCCGAGATTATTCACGACATCGCTGATTTCACGTTTCAATTCCTCAAGTTTATCTTCGGCCGAGAACGGCGGCAGAAGAATTTCCGTTGTTTCCTTCGTCGCGTCGAAGGGAGAGTCCGTCCGCTGTTTTCCGTCCGCGTTCAACGCTGGAATCCGCTCCCGTTTTGGTGCCGCTTTTATGTATTCAAGCATATCGGACATGAGTTTTTTCCGACGCTCCTCCAATTCGGAGTCAAGCTTCGTCTCTTTAGCGGCGCACTCCCCCCAAAACCCGCGTCTGATTTTTTTCAGTTCGCTGGCCGGAATGAAATAGTCGCCCGCGATTTCCGCGGTTATCGCGCCCGCCTCGAGAGTTGTGGAATTAGAAGCTCTGAAACATGTGTCGAGCGACTCAAGAGAAACCGGCGCTTTCCTGGCTGGTTGCGTTTCGATGCCGCGGGTCCACCGCCCGAACTCCGAGGTGTCGATCTCAATGACGTTTTCACTCAAGGTTATGTTCAAATCGATTTTCCGTCTCCGCATCGGCAGATTCGCGAGTTTCGCGGTCATTTTATCGAACGACTCGCCGGTTTTGAAGATATCGGCTCCCTCCGGAACCTCCCGATCGCAACGGATGAAGCAGACATCGCCGTCGGTCGCCTTGGGGACGATCTCTCCATCTATTGTTATCGTGCTCACCGTCAAAGACGCGCTGTTGTCGCCGGCGTGTTTTTGAATTCTCAAAATGTCGCCTACGTGTATTCGCCGCGCCACCTCCGCCATAAAGCCGTTTCTAACGGGATGCGACACCTTTCCGCAAAAAGAGCCAGTCACACCCATTTGTTCAGACTCGATGAGGTTTTTAAACGCTTTTTTGGATGAGAAGCCGGAAGAGAAGCTTCTGGACGAGGTGTTTCGAAGCATCTCCAACGCCTCGCGCGATGGAGAGGTCTTCCCACGCATGGCGTCATCGATAATAATTCTGTAGGCGCCCACGACGTTCGCTATGTAATCGGGTTTTTTCAGGCGCCCCTCGATTTTGAAGGACGATACGCCGGTTTTCATCAGTTTCGCAATCGATTCCGGCGATGACAGGTCTTTGGCGGAGAAAAAGAACCCATTGCCGTTCTCTGAGTAGAAACGGCGGCGGCAAGGCTGGGTGCATTTACCGCGGTTGCCGCTCCATCCTCCAAGCCAGGAGGAGAAAAGACATCTGCCGGAGAGTGAGCAGCACAACGCCCCGTGTATAAAGACCTCCAATTCGATCCGCGAGTTCCGCGAGATCAACATCAACTCCTCCCTGGTAACCTGGCGTTCGAGTATCACTCTGGAGATTCCCATTCGCTCAGCCGCGGCCACCCCGGCGGAATTATGGACGGCCATTTGGGTCGACGCGTGCAGCGGCAACTCCGGCAGAAAAGTCCTGACGAGATTGACGACTCCCAGATCCTGGACTATCAACGCGTCCGGTTCGAGTTCCGCGATTCTCGCGAGAAACTCCGTCGCCTCGGGTAATTCCATCTCTTTGACCAGCGTGTTGAACGCCACATAAACCCTGCGATGGTTTTTGCCGGCGTAGCATAACAGCTTTGAGAGATCGTCGAACGAGAAATTGTCGGCCCGCTCCCTGGCGTTGAATTTCGACAAGCCCATATATACCGCGTCGGCCCCGCTTTCGAACGCGACTATCGCGGAAAGCAGATTGCCGGCTGGAGCCAACAGTTCAGGCTTTGATTTTTCTCCGGTCCGCTTCAAAGCATCCTCCAATATTCGCAAATCTCAAACGATGCGCCAGTGTTGGCGTGTCGCCAATGCGCGGCTATATAATCAAGTGACACCACTAGCATCCCGTAGAATGCGACGCTCTTTGACAATATAGACGACCAACGATCAGTTTTTCACTCAACAAAATAAGGAAGTCGATGGAAATCACCCAAAACTTAAAGATAACCGCGCTCAAGGAAGTTTACAATCTCCCGTAGGGTCAAAAAACTCATCCGCGTGGGAAAGTGATTGATTTTCCCCGATTTCGAGTTCAACGGAACTCTTGG
>JAADHT010000191.1 GCA_013151705.1 Kiritimatiellota bacterium
GATGCCGCGCGGTTCCTCCTTCGCTCTACGAGCTATGGAGGACAAGCTGTTCAGACTTTTGTAATTGGCTCTTCGGACTATGATTGCAAATTTGATATGAGATTGTAGATTGCTTATCGCTTGGGGATAACTGTTTTCCCTTTACCCGCGTGAATGGGGAGGGGGGTGGATAGTCATCCCACAGAGAAATTGCAATCATAGCTTCCACCGACTTCCGCCGTCGCAATAAAGCTATGGCGGACATGGCAAGGTCGATGGCGAGGCGAAAATCCAAGCTTAACGGTTATGCGAATTTTGGAGTATGATAATGGGTGTTGGAAAAGAGATACGGGACGCTGTGCGGAATTTCAGTGGAAACGCGGCGCGGTGCTCCGCGGAATTCGCGTTTTCCGAGAGTTTCATAGGTTTTCAGGGACATTTTCCAGGCAAACCTGTTCTGCCGGGCGTGTGCCAGATCGAGATGGCTTTGGCGGTGCTCGAGAAGGCTTTCGACCGCGGGACGCGGCTTAAAAAGTTGAACCGTGGAAAATTTCTCAATATGGTGGCGCCGAACGAGACCGTCAGCGTCGCCGGATCTTACGTGGAACTCGCGGATAATATGCTCTCCGCGAAGTTCGCGCTTACGAAAAGAGCCGCCGGACAGGAATCGGATGGCGAAACCGTCAACGTCTCCAGACTCTCGTTAACAGTCGAACTGGTCTGATTCCGGGATTTTCCCGCTCCTTGGCTGTTCCGCGGTTTGAGCGGCAGGCCGACTTGCGCTCGGTAGATCGCGGGCTACTCCGGTATCTTGCGATCTATGAGCGCAAAAATCTCCCGCGCGATTTCAGCCGAGGTGTTTTATTTCAACGGTTTGCCGGCGCTATGCAGAATGCGGGTTGATTTTACCGTCATTCGCATTATTGGCGCCTCGGGTTTCGGTTTTCCCTCGGCCGCGAACGAGATGGTCATGTTGGTTGCGCTCTTCAGTTTCGTAGTGGTGGTGTCGGGAATAGCTGGAACCTCGCCGGAAAAGTCGGCGGATATCACTGAACGGGTGGTTTTCAGAAAAGGTGGCAATGGCATCGTGAATTTTCCGGTTTTCATATTAGCGGCGACGACTAGATATTTGACTCCGTTCACGATGAACATCTTCTCGAGTTTTGTTTTTCCCGTCAAATTCTCGATCTTCATACCGCGACGCGAGAAATCTTTCTTGGCGAGGTCCGAGTTTATTTCCCAAGTGTCTCCGACCTTTTTCCGCTCCTTCGTTCCGAAAATGTCGTCGTCCGTCACCTTTGAATTTGGGAGAGAGATGAAAATTCCCAAAAGAGAAGCCACATCTTTGGACGCGGGTCTGCCGTCGACTAGATAAATCTGTTTTTTACCTTTTTTTGCGACATGGATTTTCGCTCCCTTCGGCAGTATGGCGACGCTTTTCGTCGCGCCCTTCAAGCGTTTTTCCAGCGTATCGGCAATGATCTCATATTCGATTCCTCTGTCCAATTTGTCGATTTTCAGGACCTTGGAGATTCCCGCGAACTTCGCTGTGTACGATTTTTCATCTTGTTTGATGGGATTTCCTCCCATCGTGATGCTCATACTCTCCTCGACTTCGGCGGTCTGGGTGAACTCGGATCTGTCACCAACTTTGTCGCGTTCCGTCAAACGAATCGCGAAATCCTCCGCGAAAACCGATAATGCGAATGCTACAAGCATTCCGGCGATCAACTCCTTTGAATACCTCATCACTCTTCTCTCCTTATGATTTGTGGACATGCTCGGCAAAATATTTAAGCCGGTTCGCATGTCGTTGTGAAAAAAAACGACTGGTAAAACTATGGCCTCAGTATCCTAGAATCCTGTCGATCAGTGAATCTTTGGCGTAATCCGTCGCCGAACTTGTTTTGGCATCGGGGACGCGGCAGTTGGGGCGGCCTTTCAGATTTCCGCATTTACCGCACAGCGCGACTTCACCCGGAGATGACAATTTAGAGATTTCATCGGGTGTCAGTTTCAGGGCTTTGGAATGGTTCAAGAGCCTGTATCTGAACGAACCCACGAAGAACCCGTGTTTGTCCTTGGGCGTTTCCGAAGTGAATTTCAGTTTGCCGTTTTTGAGGGCGCCGTCCGGCAGGATGACGACATCCTTATGGGCTTTCATGAGAGCCAACTCGTCGGCTAGGAGTGGAATTCTCGACTCCGGCGTAAGCGACATGCAACCGGCGAGGCAAACGACCAGTGACAACAACGACGTTTTGGCGATACTCATAACACAAGTCTCCCTATTTCTATGGCGCGACGGAACAATACTCCGAAAAACGGCATTGTCAAATTTGTTGTTGGCGGAGGTTGGGCGCGGGGGGAGAATCTTTCGCTTTCCACCGACGCGAGGTCGGCAGGGACGGAATTTCAACTTGGTTCACCGCCCGTTCCGGTGAATGCGCGAAGAGTTTGGTGCAGCGTGGTAGCAAGCGAGAAAGATTTTTACCACGAAGGATTTATCCACCTATGCGGCAAGATTAGAAACACGAAAAAACACAAATGTTTTTCATCGCTGAAATCTGTAGCCAATCCCACTGCTGAACTGTTTCCGTTTTATTTATATGTTTGTTCGGCGCATTTGGAAGACGGCGACGAACTCCTGGTTGCCTTTTGGGCCTTTGATGGGGGAGGTGACTACATCGAGGTGGCGCATTCCAATCTCGTTTTCAGCGAAATCAACCACTTTGTCGATCGTCGCGCGGCGTACTTCCTCTGAACGGACGACTCCGCCGGCGCCGACGTTTTCTCTTCCAGCCTCGAATTGCGGTTTGACTAGAATGAAAGCGTAACCGTCATCCTTAAGGAATTTCACGGTGGGTTTCAACAGCAGCGTGGCGGATATGAATGAGACATCCATCGTCAGGACATCGACCCGCTCCGGCAGGAAATCGTCTGGCAGATGTCTGGCGTTCGTCTTTTCGAAGCATACCACCCTTGGGGCGGAGCGTAGCTTGCCGTGCAGTTGTCCTCTTCCCGAATCGACGCAATATACGACGCGGGCCCCGCGGCGCAGCATCAGATCCGTGAATCCGCCTGTCGAAGCTCCAATGTCCAAAGCCGCCAAGCCGGCCAAATCGGGCAGGTGGCGGTCCAAGGCCGGCATAAGCTTGTGCGCGCCGCGGCTGACGTACGCGTCGGATTCAGGCAAGGTGAACACCGTGTCTGTCGGAAACATTTCGGCGGGTTTGACTATGACGCGGTCGGGGCCGACCCGCACGCGTCCAGCCATTATCAGTTTGCCGGCGAACGCGCGGCTTTCGCACAATCCGGATTTGAACAGGAGCACATCGGCGCGTTTTCGGGCTACCATTTCAGATCCGGATCCTCGGTCATTTCTTGAAGCTTGCGCTCGATGATCTCAGCCGCCTTGCTCTCTCTGGCGTCGAGGCGTTTCTTCAATTCCTTCAATCGCTTTTCAGCCTGTTCGTAGTTTTTGCGATTGACCACCATTTTAGCGTCGAATTGCTTGCTTAGCAAAGTGCGCAACTCGTCCTTCAGTTTCTCCTTCTCGTCTTCCGAGGTGGCGTTTCTTATTTTTTTCGCCAGCGCTTTGACTTTTTTGCGCTCGCGTTCCCACTGTTTTTTATATTTTTTCACCAACTCTTTTATTTTGTCTCTGAAAGCTTCTTTGTCGGTTTTTCTCAACTCGGCGAGCTCTTTCCGCTCCTCCTCGCTCAATCGCGACAAAAGCATTCCCATTTTCCCGCGGGCGCGGTTCTGATTGAAATTGTCGCCGCGCATGTTTTTATGCTTCATCGTTTTGAAGCGGCGCTCGTTCATTTCACCTCGTTCGCGCTCTTCGGTATTTTCATTTCCGGCGAACACCGCGGTTGAAATTCCGTAGACCGCTATTCCAGCGGCGATCACATTGACGCATTTTCCCGGCAAAGCGTTTTTCATGATATCATCTCCTTTGTTTACGAAAAAACTCTAAAATCCGTTTAGGTCAAAATCTCCGGTATGTACACCTTGAAGCGACTATCTTCCATTGGATCCTCCGAATTCTCTGAATCATCGTCTGGAGAGACGTTCATCAACGCGAACGTGAACTCTATGTCGGTGTCAATGGTGAAAAAATCATTCTCGATGCACTTATCGTTCCAAGAGAGGGATATTGGTGTCGACGCGGACCGATCTTCCTTTCCCGGGCCATTCAAGTGGCTGGCGTTTCCCGCGTCACGTTTTGGAATCAAAAGGGAGACGAAAAGCCATGACACGAGAAGAATGGTCGCGGCCATCGCAAAATAAGACGCGAAATCGGCATGTCTGGTATTTTCCGTCAATGGACGCCTGGCGCGTTCCACCAGGAAATTTCTCGACTCGGTTTTGACGCGGTCGTCGATGAATCGGGGGATATCGAAAGAATTCACGTCGGGTTTGGCCGGAGAGAATTTTTCAAGGGAATCCGCGAATATCGCGCAGTCGGCGCAACGTTCCACATGCTTCGCCACCTTCGGGTCGAGTATTCCTTCAATCAATATTTTTTCCCGCACTTTGGCGCATTTCATCGGTCTTCTCCTATGAGGATTCTCAATTCAATTTGCCACTAGGACGCCAAGAGAATATTGGCAAACCACAAAGGCGCGGAGGATAATAAAATCAAGTCCTCTTTGCGTCTCCGCTCCTCCTATGGTTTGTTTCCCTCCCGATTGAATATTTATCCACCGCGTCGGATGGCTCGCGGTAGCGACGGCTTCAGCTCTTCCAATATCCCATGCAATTCCTCAAATTCCGCAACGCGTACTGCATTCGTCCCAAAGCCGTGTTGATCGAACATTCCTGAACTTTGGCGATCTCTTTGAATCCCATCTCGTCTTGGCGGAGGATGAAAACCTCGCGCTGTTCATCGGGCAGCTTGGCCAGGCAACCCTCTATGGCTTTCCCCAACTCGGCGTTCTCCAACTCGCGCCAAGGTTCGTAACCAACCGCGGCGAACAACTTTGACTTCTCGGTGTCCTCGAGAAGAATCTCGTTCTTCTCTTTTCTGAAATGATCCACCGCCACGTTATGCGCTATTCTTGTCAACCACGCTTGGAATTTCTCGTTGTCCTTGTATTTGGGCAACCGTCTAATGACTTTGATCCAAGTCTGTTGAAACACATCGTCAACCAAAGCGCTCCTCTGCGGCATAAGCCGGTTCAGATATGAATAGAGTCTGCGTTTGTATCTTTCGTACAGAATATCGAACGCTGAAGCGTCGTCATTCAAATACGATTTGATCAATTCTTGATCACTTGATTCGCCGTCGATTCTCATCATATCCT
Source organism: Kiritimatiellota bacterium (assembly GCA_013151705.1). Classification (GTDB taxonomy): domain Bacteria; phylum Verrucomicrobiota; class Lentisphaeria; order Victivallales; family JAADHT01; genus JAADHT01. Next base: position 5,289 of record JAADHT010000191.1, read on the forward strand.
CGCATTAAACGTGGGAATTCGCTGTTTATTGCCGCGGAAATAAAAAATACCGTCTTTTTTCACATATGCCGGAACGAGTATATAAACGCTAAAAGTCCACCGATTTCAGCTTTAGTCGTATCATATACGCATTCAATCACTTATGTATCTAATGCGCGCCGACGCGCGGGCGTGGAACGAAACGCCGCGCACTATTTAAAACCATACAATATACACCAAAAACGCGAAAATATTAGATGATTTTTTGTAAATTCCCTATTTTCAGCTTGCTTTTCGACTATTTAAGTGTATTCTAGCAACGTGAACGTTGTGTTTTCAACGCGGGTCGCCGTTTCAGGCACCCAATATGTTTTTTATTTTGTTAATGTTTCAGGGAGGGAGTTTTATAGAGATATAGTTAAATGTTGACGCTTCGAACTGCTAGGTTTCACTTCTCCAAGGATCCATTCAATTCCTTTCCGCAAGTTGATTCTGAAAGATGCGCGCGCCGACTCGGCGTTGTTTGAAGACATAGGTTGTCCGCCGGAATTCATCCAAAGCGGGCTTTGAGTCGGATTGTGGTATTGGATTAGAGACATCCATTCCACAGGGGACACCGGATTTCAATCGGAGCTTCGGTGAAACAACACAACACTTATGGCTGGCTAGCAGCCGGCTACGGAGAAACAACAATGAATATTTACGTGGGAAATCTTTCGTACCAAACGACTGAGCAGGGACTCGAGGACACTTTCGGAGAATTCGGCGAAGTAACCAGCGCTAGAATCATCACCGACCGCGACACCGGCAGATCCAAAGGATTCGGTTTCGTTGAAATGTCCAACAATGACGAGGCTGCCGCCGCCATCGAAGCTATCAACGACAAAGAGCTGGACGGAAGAAGAGTTAAAGTTAACGAGGCGCGTCCCCGCGAGGAGCGTCCCCGCAGATACTAATCGCGGATGATCGGGTTTCGAGCAAGTTTCGAACCCTTTTATGAGAAATAATCGGCGGTGCGAATATATTCGCGCCGCCGTTTTTTTTGGGTCTTTTCAACAAAATACGCGGGGTGATTCTCGCATTGCCGGTTTTAAGTTATACGCAGTACTAGGACGATGATTTTTGACAAAAGGACGGTTCACGTCTATTCTATATTTTTTTACAGCCGATAAAAAAGGAGAATAGCCGATGAAGCCGTCAAAACACCACCGCGGTCGCCGAATCTCAACGCGTTCGCGGAGCGTTTCGTACGCACCGTCAAAGAGGAGTGTCTGTGCAAATACATCCTGTTCAGCGGGAATATGCTGAAGCATGTCCTCAAGGAATTCGTCGCGCATTACCACGCCGAATTATCAAAGAGCACTCCGGAGTTCAATTCTCCGGCTGATTTCCCACGCCTTGGCGCGGTGAAAACAGCGTCCGAAGCAGCTTCCGGATGAGTTTTTCCGCGTGTTTTGCGGAAAAACAGGTGTTTCGCGAGACTCGCCAAACTCAAAATCCACAAAATTCAGGCACTTTTTTCAACAGATGAGTTTTTTGACCCTACGGGATTGACCAACTATCGCTCGATTGGCTTGCTTCACCCCTTATTTTTGCCGGTTTCCATAGAAAAATGGCATTTTTCTCCTTCAGAACCCGCACGATTTTCAACTCTCGCAGAAAATATCCGGATTTTTTCGAGATAGCACTTGAAATGTCATTCTTGGACAGTATATTTACTATTATGGAACGGGACGATGCGTTTTATTTTGCTGTGATTTAAGTCCTATACAGGAGAACTATGTATTATAGGAGTTGTAAATGGAAGCATCAATTATTAGAAAAAGTCAATACGAACAAATTGCAGATATTCTTCGGGACGAGATATTAAAAAATAGGTTTGAGAAAAATGCGCGTTTTTATAGCGAGTCTCAGCTTTGCAAGCTTTTTAATACAACACATATTACTATAAGAAATTCATTGCGTTGCCTTCAAGAAGAGGGGCTTATCGTCCGTATACATGGGAAAGGAACATTTATTGCCGATTCCACTGTAAAAAAAGAAGCAACGGTAGGTATTATAATCCCCTCAATGGCTGAAGGGATTTATCCTGAGCTGGTTTTTGCCATGGAAGAAACAGCACATAATTTAGGTTATGGAGTCCTTTTGTGTAATTCCCTAAATGATTTTGATAGGGAACAGGAGTATTCTCAAAGCCTAATATCCAAAAAAGTTGCCGGTGTTATATTTGATCCACTTCTAAGTACGACGTATTACGAACAAAATATTATTTGTATAAAAAAATTCATACAAAAACATATACCCGTTGTTACTATAGGTCATTTACCTGAAACAGAGAACACATTGGATTATGATTCCGTTGACTGTGATAATATACGAGGAACATATAAATTAATCAATCGCCTGATTCAGTTGGGGCACAAAAGGATAGGTGTTATCTCCGAACCGTTTAATCCTGATGTTGAAGAAAGAATAGAGGGGTATAAGAAGGCATTGAGAGAAAACGGTATTGAGTTTGATCCCGGCCTGGTAAAACTAGCGAGGCTGGAATTAAAGGAAGAGAGAAATCCTGGAGCGGTGAAGGCGCTTTTAGGGATGGAAAAGAGGCCAACGGCGATTTTTGCTGTTCATGATATTTTGGCGCAGTTTGTCATGAAAATCTTAATGTCTGAATCTATCAGAGTTCCTGAGGATATGGCGGTGGTGGGTTTTGATGACCTGGATTTTTCGGGTGACTTAGCTGTACCATTAACTACGGTACGATGGTCGAGAAGAGACCAGGGACGCATCGCTGTTGAAATGCTAATCGAACGGATAGAAAGTAAAAGACGTGAGTTTCAGCATATTCTACTACCCACTAAGTTGATTATTCGACAATCTTGTTCTGGTAAAAAACAGCCTATAAAAAAGGAGGGAATGACTATCCACTAAACTAGACTCTGTTCGAAAAGTTATCGTCCGCCATGGCGGACTGAGAGCGGTTGAACGCCGGATTTTGACTGAATAAATGAACTAATTCCCTAATAGAGAAAGGAGGGATCATGGTACTAACAAAAATTGTTTCTAAAATAAAGCAAAGAAATCCGCTACGATTGCGTTGGACGGAAAGTGAGAGAAAAGAGAGAGGGACCGAGACCGATTTTATAAGTATATGGATAACATTTATAAAAGGTCCAAAAAGTGGCTATCAAATGTTTTTTCGGAATAGGAGGTGCGTTTTTATGCATGAAAATCGACGATATGCGTGTTCTCGGCACATGCGAGGCTTTACCTTAATCGAACTTCTCGTTGTTATTGCCATTATCGCCATCCTGGCGGCAATGCTGCTGCCGGCGCTGAAGCTGGCCAAGGAGGCGGGTAAAAGGGCAGTTTGCCAGGGCAACCTGAAGCAGTTGTCGTTAGGCTTCCAAATGTATTTTCAGGATTATGATGGCTGGCTAATAAACGGATATAGACCCGGACATATAGTTTGGTATGCTGATCCAGACTATTCTTCCTACTTCGGGCCGACCTGGGGTAAACCTCCATGGGAGAATATATATCTTAGTACTGACTGCCCATCGGAACCCACTTTCCCTCTTGGAGATTTTATTGCCAATTACTATTCTTGGAGTTGGGGCGCCAGTTGGCGAAAAATTTCTCAGAAAAAAAATTTTTCTGAGCAGACACTTCTTTCCGAAAGAAAAATTCCGGGTGGAAAAGACTCTTATGCCAACGGTCTTAGTGAAATGTGGAATTATATAGATTATCGTCACTCCGGTGGAGCAGATTTTCTCTTCTTTGACGGACATGTAGGCTGGATGACGAAAAAGGATATTAAACCGGAAAATCTTAATAATTGATGGGAAAGAGGCTGAAAGTCAATATTGTGGAAAAGAATAATAGGTTAAACCTAGGAGGCAAAGATGGGACGGTATTTTTGGGTGGTGTTTTTTTGTTTGAGCTTTTTTGGAATTACGCGTGGATTTTCAGAAGAAGTAAATTTCCCGTGGGAAGGGAATAAGCTTGGCATAGATGAAACTGTACCGCCTCCTTGGACACGGATAGTCGTTAAGGAGAGTAGCAGTACCTATACAATCTCTGTTTGGGGACGAGAGATAAAATTCAATAGAGATTGGCCGTTCCCAGTGCAGATTCAGAATCAGGGTAAGAATATGCTGACTGAACCAATCTCCCTTTTCTTAAGTCTTGATGGCAAAAAAAAATCGGAATTACAA
>JAADHT010000154.1 GCA_013151705.1 Kiritimatiellota bacterium
AAGAGGAATGAGGTGAAAATGTGCCTGCTTTTGCTCGTCGCGTGTGTATGGAGTGCGGAAACGCGCTCGCAAAATGCCGTGTTGAACAGCAACAACAACGAACAAGTGAAGGCGGCGGGAGGGAAAACCAGGCGGATCACGTTGTTGGAGGACCGCAATCAGACGTATATGACGACGAAAATCTACGAGATAAGGAACATGAAGGCGGTTGATCTGCGTCCTTTCGTTGAAGGCGCGGTCCGCCGCGCTAACCGCGAATCGAAGGTGTCCAGACTGAACTACAAAAAGGGACATAAACAGTTCCTTTCGGTCAGCATGCCCAATTTCATGGTGCCGTACATAGACGATATGATTCAGAAACTTGACCGTCCGGGAATAAGGGATGACGCTGGCTCGGTTATAGCCGGTACCGGAATACACCATTTCTACTATAGGGCGAATTATCGCTCTAGTGAAGCTATGCTTAGAGTCTTGAGTGATCGATTCACTGGTGGAGACGAGATTGTTTTTCGGGACACCGCGTCCAATTTGTTTTATTGGAAAGGCTCCGCGTCCGACGGGAAGGATATAGGTAAATGGTTGAAGGCGATTGATCGACCACTTCCCCAAATGGCTGTGAAATTAAAGATCTACCAGATCAGCGAGGATAGTTTGACCGAGCTTGGTCTGGATTGGGTCGCCTTTAAGAATGGCCCTGGAGCCGAATTGTTTGGAATGGGGCTGGACTATCTTGACTTTCAGTCGTTTTCAGATGTTTCGAGTTTGTCCAATATGCTGGATATATCCAGTCTGGCGTCATTTACGAGTCCCGGGATATTCGTGGCTCCGAATATTGATTTGACATTCATCAGACTTCTCAACCAGAAAGGTCGGTCGAGAGTCGCCACATCATCCTATCTGACTTTAATCAACGACCAGAACGGGAACGCCGATTTATTTGGCAATTCCGCCGCGCCTGGAGCGTTCGCGACGGCTCGATACAGAATACGTTTCAACCCGGTTTTCCAATCTATCACAAAAGACAATAACGAGATAGCGGTGGAGACCACGCAGCCGGGTGTGACTCTCTATTTTATAAATCCTGTGATCTCTCACAACGACACCAAAAAACCTACGGAAGCGGCGTTTCTCAATTTCGGGTGGCGACTCACGATTGACAACGCCATGTCCGAGAGCACCAACACCGGTGATCGAATAGAGGATGATTATCAGTTCGAGTCAAATACCACCATCGGAGCGAACAACGAGAAACTCCTTGCCACTTACACGAAACATCACAAAGTTAATCAGAACAACGGGGTCCCGTTTTTGAGCGATATTCCAGTGCTTAAATACATTTTCGGTTCCACTGCTGATTCGTGGAAGAATTATCGGTATTACGTTACTCTTGAAGCTAAACCGACTCGCCCCGAGAATAGCTGGGGGGAATGGGCCGGGAAAATAGTCACTGCTGATGATCTATTGAAAAAACATGCGGGTAGCGACGAGACGGCGCGCCTGCCCGAGAAAAACAAGGTGGTTCAAGCGCCATATTTGTTCAAAAAGAAATGATGCCCCCGCACTCCGCGTGAATTTGTTCGCGCTTTTAATTGTCAAACACCATGCGCTCAGAGGGCGCGAATAAAAAGACTCTAACGGGTCGAAGGAAAAGCAATAATGAAAAATAGAATGATCAGAAAACTGATGATCGGATGCGTTTTCGTGAGTTTCCCGTTTGTCGCATCGGCGGATCCAGCGACACCCCCTCCAGATCCCAGTCACGTGCAGACTGAGATTAGACTGGAAGTGGACAAAGAGACAGACACCGTTCACTATATCAGCACGAACAACGATCCTAATATCGTAACGAAAACCTATGTGCTGAAGCATGCGGACCCGTATGAGTTGCGCCCATATCTGCGTAGCGCGTTGGGCGCCGAGAGGATAACGGGGGATGGAGGTAAAGTCGAAGCAGTCAAGTTCAACGACGGAACTGGCGTGTTGCTGGTTTCGGCGGAGGTTTACAAATTCGACCATGCCATTCAAAACGGTGGAATGACCATCGACGAGATCGTGGCGAAACTTGATCTCCCAAAAATAACATCTTCTTCCGGTAAAGGCAAATTTATATATTTCCCGAAGTACAGAACCGCGGCCTCGCTGGTTGCTCTTCTAGAGAACGTGGGGATGAGTGTGTCAAATAGCGTGCAGGAGAACCAGCGAGGCAAAGACGAGGCGTTCGTGGATCCGGAATTGAACGCCATATGGTTTTATATATCGAATTGGAGCATCAAATACATCAGAGATTTTCTTGAAGTTTACGACAGACCATTGCCGGAAGTCAGGGTCACATATAAAATCTTTGAGATTGATCATGAGAATGATGATAAAATCGGAGCCGACTGGCAAGCTTGGAAAAACGGTCCGGGATCGGATTTATTCGCCGCCGCCGCCCGCTATTCCCGCGGATGGGATTTCGCGAACAATCTTCCGGGACTTCCAAACGTGAAAAAATCTCAAACTCAATTTTTGAAATACAGCCCGCGGTGGAACACTCGTTTCTTGGATTTGGTAGCCGCGAAAGGTAATGCGAAAGTGATCACCTCGGGGCTGATCAGCATGGTGAACGGTCAAGAAGGACGCGTGGAGGCGTTGACGCAATTTCCCTCTTTCGTGCCGGGAGCGGTGAACGCGGACATCACTCTACTAGGATACATCAGATATACGAATGTCACTATAGCCCAGCTCGCCAACAATTTCATCGGCGTGGATTTCGACAATGACGCGACGTACGAGGTGCAGATCGCCCCAGTTGATATGAAGGGGCGCAGCGTTACGCTGAACACGGCAGTCGCGGTGGCTGTGGCCGGACAGAATCTTTTGATTAGTCGTGTCAACGACGGTGACAGAACATACTATTATATGAAATTGGATGAAAGGTTGGCCGCCAATGCCGGGGTTCAGTTCGCCGCCAGAGGTTTCGGGAATATTGGTTTCAGTGTTAGATGCACCGGAGATTTCTCCGACGGGGATATCGATTGGCAGTCCGACAATCAATACGTGATTCAAAAGGACAACGACCGCGACACGCGGGTCAATGATCTGGTGACGGTCGGCAACACCTTCGGGTTTCACCTGCGCATGCTTCCTTCGATTTGCGGGCAAACCACGACTATTGATATAAACATATACAACACCAGTCTTATCGGTTTTCAGAATAACGGAACCCCTAGAACCGAGCGCTCGGAATTCAACACTAAAGTGATGGTGTCTAATGACGGTTCGCGATTCGTGATTGGTGGAATCGAAAAGAAAACGGCGATAAACAGTAAAGTTCCATGGCTGGGAAGCATTCCCGGGTTGGGATGGTTGCTCGGCAGTGAATCGGCGGTAGGAAAATCAGCTCGTATAGTTTCCGTCTTGGAGTGCGTCCCGGTATCTCCGGAATCACTAGTTCCCAATAAAATCGAAAATGATTTCAAGACGATCAAAAAGGATACGAAAGGTTCCGGTGTGAAATACAACAAACTCGGATTCGACCAGTTTCTTATCGACAAAGACAAGAAACACGTTCAGAAGCTCCCATAGAGTGTTTTTTTCAAGTTGCGTTCCGCGTTTTCGTTGCCACGAGCTCATCGCAAGCGCCGGAAGGGCGGAACGCGCTTTGTTTTTCCATCTCGGAAATCGCTTGGTGATTGAAGATTCAGGCAATTCTAGGAGAAAGCGCTAGGAGACCAGGATATCGCCGTCTTTGAAGGCGTTTTCGTTGAGAAGCCCGGATTTGACGAAATCCGAATAGAACGCCGGATAGGTCTTTATAACCGATTTGAAATCTCCGCGGACCTCGCCGTCGGGTGTCGTGCCTAGTTTGATGTAAGCGAATAGATTATGCAACTCTATGTCGCGCTCGTGCAGGCCGCGTAATTCGGTTATGTGCGTGATGCGGCGAATGCCGTCGGAAAACCTTTCCTGCTGAACTATCAAATCCAGTGAATTGACCATCATCTTGCGTATGTCGTCGAGCGGGAGTTTTATTCCCGAGGACAATATCATAGTTTCCATCCTGCCGACGACCTCCCTCGGAGAGCTGCCGTGGACCACGCCCATAGTACCTTTGTGACCGGTGGTCATCGCTTGGATCATATCGAGCGCCTCGGAACCGCGAACCTCGCCGATGATGATTCTGTCGGGACGCATTCTCAAGGAGTTTTTGATAAGGTCTCTGAGGGTTACCTCGCCTTTCCCGGATTCGTCGGGCACGCGGGTCTCGAGCGCGACTAGATTGTGGTGGTGGAGTTTCAGCTCGGCGGTGTCCTCGATTGTTATGACGCGCTCTTGTTCCGGAATGTGTTTTGACAGCATTTCCATAGTGGTCGTTTTTCCGGCGCCTGTGCCGCCGGAGAAGATGATGTTCAGTTTGCCTTTGACGCAGGCGATCAGGAAATCCGCCATTTTGCGGCTCATAGTACCTTGCTCGATAAGGTCGTCCAAGTCGTCGAGTTCGGAGAAGAATTTCCGAATCGTGATCGAAGTGCCTTTTCTGGCGAGAGGCGCTATTATGACGTTGGCTCTCGAGCCGTCCTCCATGCAGATGTCCGCGTAGGGGGTGATCGGGGATACGTTTTTGCCGGATTCGCGGAAAATCCAGTCGATAATGTCCTCGGTCTCGTCGTTCGAGAATTGAATGTCCAGCGACGACTTTTTTCCCGCCTTCTCGATAAAAGAGCCATTGGAGCCGTTGATCATGATCTCGGTTATTTTGGGATCGTCCATCAACTTTTTCAGTTTTTCCCTGCCGCTTTTCATTTCAAACCCTCGTGATTCGCGGGGCGGAGCGTCCTCGCCCGCCCATCTTCGTGATTTGTGAACAGTGATTCGTGCCGATCATCGTCAACCGCCCATCACGCCGCGGGCGAGCGCGAGGGCGGGCACGCAGGCACCGCTCCTACGATTTTCACATCCCGCAATCTTCTGTTCACTCTTCACTATCCACTATTCACTATTCACTATTCACTGATTCACCGACGCTTCTTCTTTTTCCGTTTCTTTTTCTTGGATGGCGTGAAATTCGAACCTCCTCCTCCTCCGAAACCTTCCATTGGAGGAAGACCGCCCATACCCGCCGGCATGGCTCCGCCGCCCATTCCGGCGAGCGCGCCACCAAGCCCTCCTCCCATCATGGCCCCCATCACTCGTCCTAGCATTCCGCGTTTTTTCATCATTTTGCGCAACATCGAGAATTGCTTGACCAGTTGTCCGACCGCTTCGATCGAGGTTCCGCTACCTTGGGCGATGCGTTTTCGTCTGGGGAAGTCTATCGTGTCGGGTTTGGAACGCTCTTTTTTGGTCATTGAGAGAATTATCGCCTCCATACGCTCCGTCTCGTTCCCGTCCATGCCGGGCATTTTAGCGATGTTAGCGCCACCCGGCAGCATATTCAAAACGGACTCCATTCCACCCATTTCGCGCATTTGCCGTATCTGTTGGAGGAAGTCGTTGAAGTCGAAGGTGTTCTTCTTCAACTTCTCCGCCATTTTCGCGGCTTCCTCCTCGTCTATCTTTTCCGCAGCCTTCTCGACCAGTGATACGATGTCGCCCATTCCCAGTATGCGCGATGCCATGCGGTCGGGATGGAACACCTCGAAATCCTCCGTCTTCTCTCCAACCCCTATGAATTTGATCGGCCGGTTGGTCACTTTGCGTATTGAAAGCGCCGCGCCGCCGCGGGAGTCGCCGTCCATTTTCGTCAGAATCACTCCGGTGATGTCCAACGCCTTGTGGAAATGGTCGGCGACGGAAACCGCCTCCTGGCCCAAAGCCGCGTCGGCCACGAGCATTATCTCGGTCGGATCGACGGCCGCTTTGACGCGCTCCAGCTCCTTGATCATGTCGTCATCGATCTGCAGGCGTCCGGCAGTGTCGATGATGACTGTTCTCAAACCCTCCCGGCGCGCTTGGTCCACCCCTCTTTTGGCTATGGCCGCCACATCTTGTACTATTCGGTCGGAGAGGACGGGAACATCGATTTCCCTTCCGAGAATCTCCAATTGGTCTATAGCGGCCGGTCTGTAGATGTCCCCGGCGACGAGCAGAACGCTTCTGTTCTCTTTGCGGAGGTGGGCCGCGAGTTTCGCGCAAGTCGTGGTTTTTCCGGTTCCGTGCAGTCCGACGAGCATTATCACCGCCGGATGCCGCGATAAATCAAGCGGCGCTTCGGCTTCGCCCATCAGTTCGCGCAGACGGTCGTTCACGATTTTAACGAGTTGCTCGCCGGGAGAGACTGTTTTAACCACTTCGACGCCCAGGCAGTCGTTTTTGACGCTCTCCACGAACTCTTTGACGATTTCGTAGTTCACATCAGCCTCGAGCAGCGCCAAGCGGATCTCGCGCGTCGCGTCGGCTATGTTCGACTCCGATAGTTTTCCCAGGCCTCTTATGTTTTTGAAGGTGATCTGAAGTTTTTCAGTAAGGCTTTCAAACATGTGCAACTATTCCAAATTTTACGAGCCAATTGCAACTGGCTCCTACCGTCAATATTCGCCGAGTGTCGCTCCGAAGCGCCGTGAAGGGCGGAATATAATCTCTCGGAGGCCGTGTTGCAACCAAGAGGGTGGAGAAAAACGAATCAAATCACAGCGAATCGAAGTGTGCGGAAATCCGCGGTCTTATCAGTGCGTTGGCGACTGGTTTCCACCCCATTTATTATTTATCATTGTCGCATATGGAAATTAGTTTGCAAATTACAATAAGTATGCTATAATTCTTTTTTGAGCCCTTAGTCGCGCTCTCGTTGTTTCGTTCTATAATGGATTCGCTTGACATCGTACCCGTTTTGATTTTCAAATGGAAATATTGGTTGGATTATGACAGGAAAAACAAAAAACAAATTGACGTTTTCTAAAAAGAAAACGGGTGTTGTGAAGAAGAAACAGCGCCCCGAGGCAACTCCTTCCACGCTGTCGCCGGCATCTGCGCGTTCTCCCGCTCCGGCCCAGCCAGTGCCGGCTCATTCCCCCGCTGCCGCTCCAACCCCGCCGCCAGTGGCCGCTTCCGCTCCAGCGCCGCCTGCGCGTCCGAAGCCGCCGGTGGTTGAGGGATATGCGTCTCAACCGACTGAACACGCGTCTCAAATACCAACCGCCCAGCCCGTTGGCGCGCCTCCTCCGCCTCCTCCGCGGCCTTCCGCTCCCGCTCCGCCGGTCGCCGCTCCTGTCGCCGCCACGGTGTTGAAAACATCTTCCCCGCCTCCTGTTGGGGCATCCGTTTCCCGCGCGCCCGCCGGAAAATCCGAATTGCGCGGGCGACCGGTCCCGCAGCCCGCTAAATCTTCCAACGTACCCTCCAACTTCAAGGAGACGGAGGATTTGAAGGAGCAGGTCGGCAATTACTTGGAGATTTGCGATTCCTGTTTGCAAGGCGACTACGCACCTACCGATATTATAGATTTGATACATGTTTTGGTCATGTCTTTGAGACTGGATGTTGTGTCGATGGCTTTGATAGATCCCGCGTTGAAAGGCAAGTTCAGTCGGGTTGTCAGCAGAGGATACGAACTTCCGCCGACAAGCGATGTCGTTGAATGCTGGGAGTTTGCTTTGACGGTCAAAAACGAATTGCTGTGGGATAAGTTGATGAATGTCGCTACCGACAAGAAGACCGAACTCGCTTATTGGATAGTCAAGGAGAATCTTGATTCTGTCGGCTACGTTCCGATCCGCGACGGAAAACGTCTTTACGGATTTCTTTTCGTCGCCTCCAAATCGCAGAAAGAGCACTCCATAGTCAAGTCGGAGCTTCTTGAGGCTTGCGGCAGCAGATTGGGGCTCGCCTACGCCGAGCTCTACACTCCCTGAATCCGTGAAAAAATCTCGAAAACCGATGTGTCCGCCATAGCCATCTGGCATAGGCGGAAGTGAATTATTAACCCGACGGTTTTATATCTGACATCAAGCGCGCGGTCAGCGAACTTACAGCCATGTTTAACAATGCGGTGTCGGGTTAACGCGACTCCACCTCAAACGGTGCGAAAAACTATATGTGTGATACGATTCTTCAAACACGAGGCGTGGGAAAATCCTATTCAACCGGAGGTGATTCGATCACCGTTCTCGAAAATCTGGATTTCACTGTCCATCGCAATGAATGGGTGGCGGTTCTCGGTAGTTCTGGAAGCGGTAAAACCACTTTGTTGAATATTCTCGGGACTTTGGAGAAACCGGATTCCGGTTCAATCGTATTCAATGGCGACTTGGCGTATGATTCAATGAGCGAACGGGCCAAGGCCGGGTTCAGGTGTGATAAAATAGGTTTCGTTTTTCAAGCGTATCATATGTTTCCGGAACTTTCCGTGTTTGAAAATGTCCGGTTGCCGGCCATGTTGAACGGAAAACGGGCTTCGAAGAAAAAAGCGGCGGAATTGCTGGATAAGGTTGGTTTGGCTCATCGTTTGAAACATAAACCAACCGAATTGTCCGGCGGAGAGCAGCAACGCGGAGCGATAGCCAGGGCGCTCGTCAATTCTCCCGACATCATACTCGCCGACGAACCAACCGGCAACTTGGATTCCGCTACCGGCGAGCGGATTCTGGAAGTGTTAAGGGAGTTGCATCGCGGCGAACTGCGTACGACCATCGTTATGATAACGCATGATTTGGAAGTGGCCGGGCATGCCGATAGAAAAGTGTTCCTCAAAAACGGGGCTATTCAAAATGAAATGTGACATCTGTCATAAAAACGAGGCGACGATTCACGTGCAGGAGGTCTTGAACGGCACGAAGAACACGTTGAATATCTGCGCCGAATGCGCCGCCGAGCACAATATCGGCGGGGATGATCTGAATGGATTCAATTTGGCGGAGATTCTCTACAACTTATCCTCGCAAATGTTGCAGAATCAATCCGACGATCAGGAGTCGGAAGATTCCAATGATACGCTCGACGATGCTCCCGAACTCACTTGCTCGTGCGGCTGGGACACATCCAAATTCCGTGAGGGAGGACGCTTGGGGTGCCCTGAATGCTACAATGTTTTCGCTCCAATACTTGCGAGCGCTTTGCATGGTATGCATAAAGGCTCCGTTCATATCGGGAAACGTCCGTCGAGCGCCACCAAGATCGACGATTCGAGTCCTAGACCCGCTTTGACCATCCTGGCGCTTCAGAAAGAGTTGGAGGAGAGCGTGAAAAACGAGAATTACGAGCGCGCCGCCAAGCTCAGGGACGAGATCAACGCGATCAAGAAGGCGGCGGCCTCGGAAAAACGCGATAAAGGAGTGCCAGCCGCGTAATGAACGAGTATTTCGACACCGATATGCTTCTCGACAGGCGAGTCAGCTGGTTGGCCGACGGCGGACCCGATGACGACATAGCCATCAGCACCAGAATAAGACTGGCGCGCAACGTCAGCGGAATACCGTTTCCCACACACATAGACAACCACGAACTGGCCGCCGTCATCGCCTTCGCGGAGATGGCTGTCGAGAAGACGGAATGTTTGAATGATCCCATGTGCTTCAACATCGCCGGCATGGAGCCGATAGACAAGCAGATACTGCTTGAGCGCCGCTTGGTGAGCTATGAGTTTTCGGCATCTCCTCCGGTGATGAAGACTCTCATTGTCAACAGAGACGAGGATGTGTCCCTGATGGTGAACGAGGAGGACCATCTTCGCCTGCAGACCATTCACTCCGGTTTTTGTCTTTCGGATGCTTGGAGCGTGATAGACAAGGTGGACGACGCTCTATCGAGCGAGATTCCTTACGCGTTCGACAGTGATTTGGGATACTTGACATCTTGTCCTACGAATGTCGGCACTGGTATTCGAGCCTCGGTCATGCTTCACCTCCCGGGACTTGTTTTGTCGGATCAGGTGCGTCCCGTCATACAAGGCGTCAACAAGTTGGGGATGGCGGTCCGCGGGATTTTCGGAGAGGGTTCCGACAATCTCGGAAATTTATGTCAAATCTCCAACCAAAGCACTTTGGGAGAGTCGGAGGATGGGATCATTCAGCGTTTGCAGCTTGTCGTCTCACAAATCATAAATCATGAGAAGAACGCGCGCCGCAAGTTGTTGAGGGAGAGAACCGAGTTCCTGCGCGACAGCGTCGGAAGAGCCTACGGGATTCTGAACAACGCTTATGTAATGAACTCCAAGGAGGCCCTGAACTCACTCTCGATGTTGAGGTTGGGCGTGGATATGAAATTGATAAAAAGCATCGACATAAAAACGGTCAACGAGTTGTTCATACTGGCGCAGCCGGCTCATCTTCAGAAGTACGCCGGCAAGGTCTTGGATCAGGAGGAGAGGGATGTGGCTCGCGCCTCCCTCATTCGAGAGCGACTCAAACAATGAGGTCAATTGTGGGAATAACGAGAATAGACGGCAGAAAATCGGATGAGTTGCGCGGATTTAAATTGACACCGGGATTTCAGAAGCATCCGGCTGGCTCCGTGTTGGTGGAATTTGGAAACACCAGGGTGATTTGCGCGGCGTCGATCATCGAGGATGTTCCGCCTTGGATGAAACGCGATGGAAAACAGGGGGGATGGCTGACCGCCGAATACCAGATGCTGCCATCCTCCACCAACACGCGTTCGAGACGCGAGCGAAAAAGCGGTCCCAGCGGTCGCACACAGGAGATTCAACGGTTGATCGGGCGTTCCATTCGCGCCGCGGTGGATTTGGAGAGGATCGGACCACGGACGATTCAGATAGATTGCGACGTGCTCGACGCGGACGGCGGCACTCGTTGCGCAAGCATAACCGGCGGTATGGTGGCTTTGCGGATGGCCGTCGATTTGCTTTTGGAGAGCGGCGATTTGGACACCGATCCGATAGTCGCGAGAATCGCGGCGGTCAGCGTCGGAATTGTGGATGGAGAGCCGATCCTCGACCTCTGCTACCAGGAGGATTCCAGAGCGGATGTTGATATGAACGTCGTCATGACGGACGCCGGAAAAATCATCGAGCTTCAGGCGACCGCCGAGGGAGCTGTCTTCTCGAGAGAAGAACTCGACGCTATGCTCGCGCTCGCGGAGAAGGGAGTAGGCGAATTGTTCGTCAAATCCTAGAAGCGGCACCGCCGTCGGGTGTGCGTGGTCGAGATCAGGGGGGGAGTAACGTCGGTTCCGCTCCTCGGCGAAGCCGTCCCATAGGGCGCATTTGGCACATTCTCGGTTTTTACGCTCGCGGCGACGCGGGATGCCAAATACGGGCTGAAGAGTCTCTTTGAAACCAGTACCACGATAAATAAGGGGATTGTGAGAATGTTGAGTAAAAAAAGTTTGAAGTTTTTGGAGGAGTTGTTGAACACGTCCGGGCCTTCCGGTTTCGAGGAGAAGACGGCTAAGTGTTACCGCGGGTATCTCGCTGAGTTCGCGGATGAGGTTCGGACGGATGTGACGGGAAACACCATAGGCGTGGTGAATGGCGGAGCGGAATTCAAGGTTATGCTGGCTGGGCACTACGACGAGATCGGATTCCAAATCACGCACATTTCGGACGAGGGATTGCTCTATTTCAGAAACGTCGGCGGAATAGACAAAACCACGATTTCCTGTATCGAGGTGGAGGTGATAACCGAGAAACACGGGAAAATTCCCGGCGTCATCGGCAAGAAACCCATACATCTCCTTACCCCGAAAGAGCGGGAGAGGATTTTGGAGCTCAAAGAGATGTGGATCGACATCGGAGCGGAGAGCAAAAAGGCCGCCGAAAAACTGGTGACCATCGGAGATCCCGTGGCGTTTCGCTCGAATTGCGAGTTCTTGGATAAAAACCGCGTGAAATCCAAAGGTTTGGACGATAAAATAGGCGCTTTCGTGATCGCCGAGTCCCTCCGGGAGTTGAGTAAACGGAAAATCGCCGTGGCGGTGTACGCCGTTGGCACGGTCCAGGAGGAGGTGGGGCTGCGAGGAGCCGCCACGAGCGCGTTTGGAATCAACCCGAATGTTGGAATCGCCGTGGATGTCGGTTTCGCCACGGACATTCCGGATGTCGATAAAAAAGAGCTTGGCGTGGGCGAGATGGGAAAAGGCCCGTTTCTGGAGCGCAACGCCGACAACAATCCGGTGTTGGGTAGGCTGATTCGGAAAACCGCCGCCAAATACAAGATTCCTGTTCAGGAGAAGGCTGGTTTCAGAGCCAGTGGCGGGACTGACACCGCGCGGATGCAGCTCACGCGCTCCGGCGTGGCGACCGCTCTCATCAGCATTCCCAACCGCTACATGCACACGCCTGTCGAAATGTGCGACCTCCGCGACGTCGAGGCGGCCGTCAAACTTATTGTGGGAACGGTTTCCGCATTGAAACCAGGCGACACATTCATTCCGGGACTTTCCTAGCTCCGCCCAAAATCTTAGTGTATGAAATATCCGTTTGGCTCTTCCCGCGTTCATTTGGTTTTATTCGCAAATTCCTCTGCGGTCTTCGCGTTTGAGTTTGACCTTTTCCATCCGGTAAGGAGTCCTGAAATTCAAGACGACTTGCGGTTGGCCGGGATTCGACGATGAGATTTCCGGAGCCGTGAAACGCATTCCGGATGCAGACGGAAAGAGGACTGGGATACTCTTTGTCGCATACGCATCTTTCGCATTTTTCGCCTCGAATGCCGCATTGACGATTATGCGTTTCCAAGCTCGATCGATCTGTCCCGCGCCACCCGCATCGCTTCAGAGACGATTCCGCGGAAATCGTTTGAGCGCATCACTTCCAGCGCGGCGGCCGTGGTTCCGCCGGGGGATGTCACGGCGTCGCGGAGTTCGCGGGCGGTGCCGATCCCCTG
>JAADHT010000207.1 GCA_013151705.1 Kiritimatiellota bacterium
GGTTTGAGCGGACTGAATTATGAATAACTAGCCCCTGCTCGAAATAAGTGTCCACATGGCTACGAGACCTTTTCGAACAGGGTCTAGTCCCGCGAAAAGAGCGATTCTGTAGTGAGCGACACGCCAATGCCTCAGGAGATCATTCAATGGGAAAAAAAGGTTTTTTGTTGAAAACCACCATTGCGCTCGCTGCCGCGATTCTCGCGGTTTCCTGCGAGACGCTGCCGCCAGGCGAGCCGCCGAGAGGAGCTATAATACCCGAACCGGAATTGAAGATTCCTCAAAAAAACGGAGCCGCGGCGGTAAACCAATTTCTGATGTCGCTCGCGATGCGCTGCGAACCCATCGCCGGAGCCGGGAAAGTGCCACCTCTCGTCTCCAACAGATTCGTGGTATCCAGTGAACGAGTGAATTATCTGCCGATGGATGTGTGGCTGAAACTGATAAGCATGAAATTGATTCGTCCAGTCAACGACAACGGGACGACCGCCTCCTACCGACTTGAAAGCGAGATCACGAAAATGAACATAGAAAAAACAGGCGGAGAATCGAAAACATACGCCTGGGAGCTGAAACTGCGCGATCTGAGAAAAAAGAAAATAGTGTGGGACAAGGTGATAAGTTTCACCGTACTCAGGAATCCGTGAGAGTAGGGCGGAGCGTCCCCGCCCGCCCATCCTCGTGATTCGGTGTTGGGGAACTGAAGTCCGAATATCGAATGCGGAATTTCGAATATCGAAGTGGGACGGGAATTACTTCTTGATTCATGATTCGGTGTTCGATATTCGTGATTCGCAGTGCCGAATACCCTAGGCGGCGGCCCGACAATGGCTATGGTGAAAATTGGAATGTGTTGGAAAGACGATATTGCAGCAGACCGTAGACCGTAAAGATAAGGAGAAGAATATGAGGATTCTGGTCGTAGGAGGCGGAGGGCGCGAACATGCGCTATGCTGGAAGCTGGCACAGGGAAAAGACGTCGAAAAAATATATTGCGGTCCCGGCAACGCGGGAATCGCGAATGTCGCGGAAAACGTGGCGATTCAAGTAGACGACTTGGACGCGCTCGCGGAATTCGCGGAATCCAACGGCGTCGACCTGACCGTCGTCGGCCCCGAAGTGCCGCTCTGCTCGGGAATCGCCGACTTGTTCATGTCAAGAGGTCTGAGGGTGTTCGGGCCGACCCAAGCCGCCGCGATGCTGGAGGGCAGCAAAAAGTTCTCGAAGGAGTTTATGCGACGCAACAACATTCCAACGGCTGAAGCCGCGAGTTTCGCGGACGAGGAAGCGGCGAGAAAATACGTCTCCGCGAAAATCGCGGGAAACCCCGGCGTCGTGGTGAAAGCGGACGGACTGGCGGCCGGCAAAGGAGTCGTAGTGGCCACTTCGGAGCGGGAGGCGTTGGACGCCGTCTCCGAATGCTTCTCGGGCGCCTTCGGCGACGCGGGCGCCAATGTGCTGGTGGAGGAGCTTCTGATCGGCGAGGAGGCCTCGATTCTAGCTTTGACGGATGGAAATACGATAATCCCCCTCGCCTCCTCGCAGGACCACAAACGGGCGCTCGACGGCGACCTGGGTCCGAACACCGGAGGAATGGGAGCGTACTCTCCGGCACCCGTGGTGACCGACGAATTAATGTCTGAAATCAACGAAAAGGTTCTGAATCCTTTTCTCCAAGGCGTCAATAATGAGGGGATGGACTACAGGGGAATAATCTACGCCGGAATTATGGTAACCAACGCCGGCCCGAAGGTTCTGGAGTTCAACGTTCGGTTCGGCGATCCTGAAACACAGGCGGTACTCGCCCGTCTGGACGGCGATCTGGCCGATATAATGCTGAAAACATCGGAAAAGCGCCTTTCGGAAGTCACACTCGAATGGAGCGCCGAACCAGCCGTCTGTGTCGTGATGGCGGCGGGGGGCTACCCCGGCGCGTACGAGAAGGGCAAGGTGATCTCCGGAATCGACGACGCCGAGCGGACAGGAGCCGTGGTGTTCCATGCGGGAACAAAAAACGACGGTGGGAAAATAGTCACAAGCGGCGGACGGGTGCTGGGAATAACAACGAAAGGCCGCGACATCCGCGAAGCCGCGGCGAACGCGTACGCCGCAGTGGAAAAGATATCCTGGGACGGAGCGCAATACCGCGGGGACATCGCCCACCGAGCGATTGGTATATAGGGCGGAAACAATCTTCAATCCGCTTCGACCGCGAGTATTGAATTTTGAATATTAAATTTTCAATGAGGAAGAGGGGAAACGGTGGGATGTGGCGCACAAGGATGAAATGATGAATGACAATCCTCAAATTAACGAGATCATATCGGGACTTCGCAATGGCGCCACGACACCAGAGAAAGCGGCAGATATTCTATCAGAATTGAAGCGGACCGCGAGTTTCGCGGATCTCGACCATGGCCGCGCTGTCAGATGCGGATTCCCGGAATTCATATACGGCGAGGGTAAAACGAGCGAGCAGACACTCGCTATTTCCGCGGAAATAGCCTCTTCCGGAAAACCGCTGCTGGCGACCCGTCTCTCCGCGGAATCAGCAAAACCACTGTTGGAAAAATTTCCGTCGGGAGACTACGATGAGATTTCCCGCACGTTTCTGATGATGCCGGAAAACAGCGACGACCCGAAAGGCGAAGTGGTCATCGCTACCGCCGGCACCACCGATCTGCCGGTCGCTCGGGAGGCGGAACGTACACTTACGGCCTGTGGTTGCGGTGCTAAACTGATCCCGGACGCCGGTGTCGCCGGAATCCACAGGTTGTTCAAATCGCTTCCGGCGCTCGAGTCGGCGGATGCCGTCATAGTGGTGGCGGGAATGGAGGGCGCGCTTCCGAGCGTCGTAGGAGGACTGATTCCCTGCCCGGTCATAGCGGTTCCGACAAGTGTGGGATACGGAGCGTCCCTAGGCGGGTTGACGGCGATGTTTTCGATGCTGAACAGTTGCGCCAACGGAATCACGGTTGTCAACATCGACAACGGTTTCGGGGCGGGTTGCGCCGCCGCGCGCATAGTAAACGCGATTCATGCCTAAAGCGGCAATTCAATGTCCAAGTTGAGAAATAGTATTTTCTTACACTTTATGATGATATGTTAGAGGAGAAGCAGTCTAGAGCGGCAAAGCCATTCGCTCTTTCAACCATTCCACGGCCTCGTCCAACGCCTTGTCGGCGTCGACAGATGGAGAATATCCCAAATCACGTTTAGCGGCACTGATGTCGAAAAAATGGGAATGAGCGAGTTCGGCGGCGACAAACCGAGTCATAAGTGGTTCTTTTTTTATTCCGCACACCGTGTGCAGGCACTCCAAACCGGCTCCGACGGCGTATGCCGTTCTAAAAGAGACGGCGCTTGAAACGAGGGGGAAACCCATCCGCGATATGAAATCATCGATCCATTTCCAAAGATTCACCGGAGCGCCGTCCGAAATGAAATACACCTTACCGGAACACGAGTCATCCTTTGACAGTACCTCGGCTGCCAGAATATGCGCTTGAACGGCATTGGAGACGTGAGTCATATCCACTTTGTTTTCCCCGCTCCCCACGCGTTTCAAGCGCCCGACGGCCGCCCGCCGAGCCAGTCGAGGAAGAATATGATTATCTCCCACGCCCCAGAGAAGATGCGGTCGCAAAGATATCGTACGCAAATCCTTGGTGGCGGCCCGCATCACCATTCGCTCGGCTTCGGCTTTTGTCGCCGGGTACCAAGCGGGATATTTCGCCGGATACGGCAAGGTCTCGTCAGCGTTCTCCAAATCTCGTTTGGAAAACACAACGCTTGGAGAACTGGTATTCACCAAAACCGGAACGGAATGTTTCCCGCAAGCAGCGATCACATTCGCCGTTCCCGCGACATTCGCGTTTCGGAATTCCTCCCTGGCTCCCCAAACCCCGGCTTTCGCCGCCACGTGGAAAACAAAGTCCCGACTTCCACAAGCGTCGTCAACCACCGTCGGTTCGGCGATGTCACCTAAAAGACATTCCACGCCAAGCCGCTCAAGAGAAGGCTGAGGACTTCTTCCAACGCTTCTTATGTCAGCCACTCCCAAATCGATCAGGCGGTTGATCAAACTGCTTCCGAGAAAACCGCCGCCGCCTGTGACCAAAACTTTTTTACCATTCCACACAAAAATTCTCCTTTATCGATAGCGCTCTTGACAAACGCCTTCATAGTCGCCATGCCTTTCCCGCAATTCGCAACTGGAACAGACGCACATTAAAACTAATATTGATTAGTGTTATTTTATGGTTAAACGCACAATAATAAATATCTACTTGAATTTGACACAAAAAGTGATAGGTTCAAGAGTTGTTGTGTCTATAATTCGGATAAACAGGAGAGCAAGCCTGAAAGCGATGTTTGGAATGGGTGCTACAATAATACAAACCTGAAAAAACACATGTGGAACAATGAGCGAAAACAACGAATATGACGAGTCTGTGGTCGAACACCATGCGCCAACCTATGAAGAGATGCTCGCGGCGCGCAGATTGACTATGGACGATGTGAGGGAGCATATTTCCGGGCCAATGGTTTCGATAGTGTTCCATGTGCTGGCGCTCGCCTTCCTCAGCTCCATAATCGTCTTCGAGGCACCTAAAGAGGGCAGGGATATCGTTGTAAAAGAGGTTCAAGTCGACATAAAAGAGCTCGAGAAGATCCCGGAACCGCCAGAGCCGGAGGATGTCGAAGTGCAGGACGACATAGAGATAGAGCGTCCCGACATAACAACCGACGACGTGAAGGTGGAGGTTCAGGATGTCGCGGTGGAAGCGACGGCGGTCGATGTTCAGATGCCCGACATGATGACGGTGAAGCCCACAAACTCGGCGTTGGTGATGCCAGCGCTTATGAGTTCTCGAACGGGAAAAGGAAGGAGGAAGGCACTCAGGCGCTACGGAGGCAGTTCGACAACCGAACGTTCGGTCGTCAAGGGGCTGATGTGGCTCAAGGAGCATCAAAACGAGGATGGCTCATGGGGAGAGAACGAAAAGAGTTCCTCCGCCTTGACCGGATTGGCTCTTTTGGCGTTTCTGGCGCATGGCGAGACTCCCACCTCGACGGAATATGGACAAACTGTTTTGAAGGCCATCAAAAAACTCGTTGAATTCCTGGGGCCGCAAGCGAACGACGTTCAGGGTGGATATCGACATGGCATAGTGATGTACGCTCTAGCGGAATCCTACGCCGTCACAAAAATCCCTATGCTCGAAGATGTTTTAAACAAAGGGATGACAAAACTAATCAAAGGTCAAAATTCGCTGGGGAGTTTCAACTACAGGTATGACAACAAACCATTCGAACCTAGCGGAGGTAGACCGCGCTCCGATCTCTCGGTCGCCGGATGGAACTATCAAGCGTTAAAGGCGGCTTTCGCCGCGGGTTGCACGTCGCCCGGTCTCGAGGAGGCGATCGACAAAGCTATCAATGTCGGTTTGAAACGCACGCATTTCAATAGAAAAGCCAAAAGGTTCGCCTACACCATAGGAAAAAACGGAGAAGCGACTGCCGGATCTCTTTGCATGCAAGCGGCTGGAACCCTCTGCCTGCAACTTTTGGGCGAGGGAAGATCATTTCAAGCTAAATCGGGGCTAGCGAATCTGGAAACTCCAAACGCCTTTTGGTTCAACTGGCAGGGAGGCCCTCCGACGTCTAAAAAGAAAACGGTGCCGAAATGGGCTCTATATCAGTGGTATTACCAGACTCAGTGCTTCTTTCAAGGATACAGCGGACGCGGCGCTACTTGGCGGAAATGGAACAAGATGTTCACGAAGGAGTTGGTGAAACGCCAGAAGCGCGACGGACGGTGGGAGTCTCCATCCTTCGAATTTCCGCCAGCGAAAAAAACGGATGGCGAAGGCACTCGTTTTAAGGGTATCGACCAACCGGTCTGGGCGACTTCCTTGTGCTGCCTTATGATGGAGGTCTACTACCGCTATCTACCGACATTCAAAGTCACGCGCCACCGAGCGGCCGCCTCCGGAGAGAGAAAGGATGAAAGCGACGATCTCGGTTTGAAGCTCGAATAGTTCCGAGCTCGCGCTCGACTCTGGAGTAGGCGCTTTCACCGACGTGTCTAGAGACTGCCGACGTGGCAACAACAGAAATCGGCAAAACGCGAGACAGATTATTGACAGTCTGAAACGGATGAATGCGCCCACCACCAAAGTCACTTTCCGCGGATGGAATGCAGATTTCTGAGTTTTTTTATTCTCGTCACCACCGTATCGCTGGATTCCTTCAAGTTTGGATTCCCGTCGACAAGTTTAAGGTAGCTCAGATAGTATTTTTCCGAAATTTTGGCGTATCTTAATTGCTTGTCGAGTTTCTTGGATGAGAAACAGAGAGTGTCGCAAAGCACTCCCAAGTTCAGGTTGACGGGTGGGGAATTCTCGTTCAACGACAATGCTTTCCTAAAAAACCTGACAGCTCTGGCATAGTCGTTCTTTTTATAGAAAAGGACTCCCAGTTCGTTGTATATCTCCAATCGATCGCCATATCCATCGATTTTAGCCAATGCGACAAAGTTTTTGATGGCCTTGTCGTTTACGCCAAGCAACGCGTAAGACCGGGCGAGCAGAGAAAGAACTTGCGGGACATTCGGTTTCAAACGATTGGCGTTTTCAAGCGGATCCGGACAATCCTCATAGGATTCCGACTTGAAAAGCAATCTACCTTTCGAGTATTGAGCCATGAAATTATCGGCATCTATGAAAACCGCTTGTTTGATTTCCTCGACGGCTCTATCCAGCTCGTCTGATTGCTCCAAGGTCAAGGCGAACACGATTCTGGCATTGGCGTCTTTACCATTCTGGTTCACCGCTTTGAACGCCAGAATCCGGGCGTTTTGCCAATCGCCTTTCTCGACGGCGAGCATTATGGCTTTTCTCAAAATAGCGTCATTGCTTTCAAATTCGCGTTTTCCGCAAGAAGCGACAACCAGGCAGGCGATCAAAAGAAAGCAGAAAAAGCATAGAGAGCGTCTCGCATGGAAAACAGAGAGCGACAACGGCGCACGCACAAACGAACGAATTTTAGTGAACATTGAATTCATCAACAACCAACTCACTTTTTCTTGTTGAATCTGTCCCACGGTCTTCCCATAGAAGTGACTTTATACCATTTCAGCTGTTTTTCAAACGCGTCAAGCAAATCCGTCTGCATGGAAGGACTGCATAGGTTGAAGGGATACCACCAGGAATCGCAATCCTTCACAAACACGTAAAGCTTCGATTTCCCGACACCCTTGTCCACCACCTCGATTTGACCGTATATCTTGATATGCGGAAATCGCCAGTCACGAAACATTATTTTAACACCCCCTTTCCATTCATCTATTTCAGACGTTTTAGTGCTTTTCTTTGTCCAAACGTTTTGGTGGAACTCCTTTTTCGCTAAATCCGCCACTTTGGAATAAGGATGCGCCAAGTTTCTGGATGATGAGCAAGATACGAGCAAGACGAAAACCGCCGGCACAACGACATAAACTCCAGTTTTCTTCAAAAACCCCATAAAGAAACCCCCGCGTTGAAGAATCATCGGCGAAAGCTCGTTTCACGCAAACCAAACAGAAACGCGTCTCCCGAGTTTCGGCCCAAGTACGAACACAAACGAAAAAACGGTTTACTCCCTAGTTATCATAATTCTCCGCAATCCGGTGATCGGATATTTATCAGAAGAGATTACTCCATTCAAAGCACCCGATTTGGCTGATCCGGATAAATACGCTATAACAGCGTTTTGCGGAAGCTCGCCTAAATTGCAAATCCGCTTTGACTTCCAATCAATCCCCCATTTTTCTAAAGCCGGACTGCCCACAGTGGCGAAATTGACTTTCGGGGCGAAAGGAAGAACCTTGTAATTCAAAACGATAGCGTCCCCCGTGTCCAATCGAATGCTTTTCACTCTCGAGCCCGACGCCCGCGTGGGATTGAAAACAAACCTCATCCCGGCAACCTGCGGGAAAGCGCCGTTTCCAGACTCCGAGACTCCCGAAGATGCCAGCATTCCCTCCAACAACAGTTTCAAATCCGCTGGAGACGCGCCTTCGAGGATTGAAAGCGAATCGCATGACGAGAACGCCGCGAACACGTCGGCGTCTGAAATATTTCCTTTTGGGAGACCGGACTTGAAAAGATTCGATTTGAGTAAAACCACAGTGGGCAGAGACACGCCATAAGATTTGGACAAAGCCGTGGAGCGCCAAAGAACAGCGTCCGCCGCGAAATCGCCGAGATTCGTCTCACGGGTGGAGATATGGTTGAGGGCACCGTCCAATGGAACATTTGAAACCCCGAGAGAACGAGAAGTTGTGCTGAGTGCTCGCGCCAAGGGTATGACCACGGATCGGTTGACGACCGGATCGGGAGCGACGGAATTCGGAGCGCCGTCGCCGACAACCTTGGAAATTCCTGAAGAAGGATCCAAGGTCGCCACTTCACCATCTGAATCGAAATACACTTTGATCCTCCCGGCAAAACAATATTCGCCGGGAGTCCCGACTAGAACAACGTTCCTACCGATGGAGTCCAACGCGTAGATGGGATAGGATGGGAACCGTTGAGACGACCTAGAAAGGTAACCGCTCAAACATGGTTTCTTCCAGGCGCTAGCCGCTCCAAGAACGAGCAGATCTATTCCTGAGATTCTCCGGATAAAACTCCGAGTCTTCTTCAAAGAGTCGAAATTGGCTATGACTATAATGCGTTTGACGCCAATCTCCAAAAAATCGTTTACGCGCGTTTGCACCTCCGCCGCCAAATCATCGTTGACGGTGACGCGCCGCGGGCTAGAGGTTTCCGCAATATCAGTAGGGGTGATTCCTATCAGACCGAATTTGAATCCGCCGCGCTCAATTATCGTCGAAGGCAAGATGGTTCCGTCTTTCGACAACAATCGCAAAGAGGGCTCTCCATTGAAGTTCAAATTGGCGGAAAGGAAAACCGGATGGGTGCGACTGAAGCCGGCGATGTATTTCGCGAAAACATCCGGCCCCATGTCAAAGGCATGGTCCGCTATGAGAATGGCGTCCACACCAATGATATCCAAAGCCGTGGCGTCGTAGAAAGGGATGCCCTTTCTCAAGCTCACATTGAATATCTGGCCGGCCCTGAAATCATTGCCGGCCGAAACCGTTATCAAAGCTTCCAAAGGAGATTTGGCCGCGGCGCTTTTCCTCTTCAACTTCGCCACCACGGTCGCGAATCTCGCCACACCGCCGTAATCCTCCATGCCAACTCCGGCATTCAGAAGCCGCGACGATCCGTCATTGAAATGAATAAGCGAAAGTGAACCGCCGGAAAGATCGGCGGCGTCACCGGGAAGTTTTATTTTATGCGCGCATCCAGTCAGTAAGACGAGAAGAGCTGGAAAAAGCGAGCTTAAGGCAAAACGGTTAAAAATG
>JAADHT010000044.1 GCA_013151705.1 Kiritimatiellota bacterium
CGTTCACTGTTCACTGTTCACTGTTCACTGTTCACCGTTCACTTTCCCTCCTTCCCCCGCCGTTCCATCGTTCCTCGCCAATCCGGAGCGCCCCATGAATTCACGCACCCATTCGTTGGGAGGATCGCGGCGCAAAGCCTCCGGGGAACCATTGGCCACCACGCCTCTCGTGTTTTTGTCGAGCATGATCGCCGTGTCGCCGACCGCGAAGATGCTGTCCAACTCGTGGGTGACTATCACCATAGTGGTGCCGAGAGACTCCCGGATGTTGAGAATCAGTCTGTCGAGCTGAGCCGCCGACACGGGATCCAAGCCGGCCGAAGGCTCGTCGAAAAAGAGTATTTCGGGATTCAAGGCCATAGCCCTCGCCAGTCCGACCCTTTTCCGCATTCCGCCACTTAAAGCTCCCGGCATGAAATCTTCAAATCCGTTTAATCCGACCAGCGCCAATTTATCCTCCACCACGCAGCTGACCATTTCCGGAGGAAGGCAAGTGTATTCCTCGAGCGGCAAC
The DNA here is from genome assembly GCA_013151705.1 of Kiritimatiellota bacterium. Classification (GTDB taxonomy): domain Bacteria; phylum Verrucomicrobiota; class Lentisphaeria; order Victivallales; family JAADHT01; genus JAADHT01. The sequence continues at coordinate 515 of JAADHT010000044.1, forward strand.
GCGATATTGTCTCTCACCGTTAGCGAACCGAAAAGGGCGCCTGATTGATAGAGCACTCCGAATGAGCGCATTATCGAGCGCTTCTCGTCGCCTTCCGCTTCGACGATGCTCTTTCCTTTGATTCGGATATCCCCGCTCCAAGGGCGGTTCAACCCTATCAGACATTTCAAAAGCGTGGTTTTTCCGCAACCGGATCCGCCCAGAATGATGAATATTCCGCCTTTGGCGACAGAAAAGGTGATGTCGTCCAAAACAACCCTGTCGTCGTAGCCGACTGTAAGGGAATCCACTCTGATGATTTGTTCATCCATAGCTTCAAAATACCACAAAAAAGTCGATCCCGCAAGAGTCGGGAGCGGAAATATTCACTATTCAGCAAATTCGCCCACGCTCTATTTGAATTAGGTTCCTTAATGAGTTAGTGTATCTCCGAGACGGCTGTGGAAGTAATGGAAAGAGAATGACAAAGAGAAAAAGAACAAAATATAAAAGAAGAGTGCTGATTTACACGGCGTTGTTTTCGCTCATAGTTTTTTCAATAGTCGATTACTATTTCGAGACGGCCGGCGTGCCGGATTTCATCAAAGAGGACATACGCTCCAGATTTCTGGAATACGGATTGGACTTGACTTTCGACGACGCGAAATGCGGCGTGTTCAACGGATTGGTGCTGAACAACCCGCGCTGCTCCGGCGGCGACGCGGGAATATATCCAAGCATTTCGGCGGTTTCCATGGTGCTGCGTCCGCGTCTGTCATTATCATCGCGGTATCTGCTCGCCATCGATTCGATAACAATTCATGGCGGACACGCTGTTTTTCCCCTGTTTCCCGAGTCGGGGGTCGAAGGAGCCCGTGATGTTTTGGAATTCCGGGAAATAGAAGGCATGCTTCGCGTCGACGGCAACGCCTTGAACGTCGCGTGGTTGACCGGAAACCTTTGGAAATTGAAACTTTCAATCGCCGGGCGGATCGACAACGTGTTTTCAGAAAAGGTGGCGGTTTGGTTTTCAAAAAAGAAGGGGCGAAATGACAAAAGGTTCGACACGACTTTTTTAATGTCGGCGTACTCCTATAAAACGAGGGCCCTGCTTTGGCGTGAATACAAGGATTTCAGGGAGAAAACGCGGTGGGAGAGCGCCAAGCCAATCTGCAATGTGAGTTTCAAATTGGACCCGCTGAACCCCAAGGCCAACAATTTGAAAATGGATTTGCGGGTTCCCGCGATGACATACGCGTCGCGGAAAATAGAAAAAGGCAACGCCATTGTTTCACTTAATGGCGACATTCTGACGTTGGATGAATGTTTTATAACGACTCCGGAAGGAGACGAGCTGAAGATTGAAGGGAGATTGAACACCGACGAGGGTGTGGCGACGGGAAAGATTGTGGCGCATCTGACGCCCGACACATTTCGCTCTGTAAGCGAAATAAAACAAATTGGAGTTCCGAAGAACTTGAACCTGCTTTCACCCGTCTCTATTTCCTTTGATATCAAAGAACACGCCATTTACTCCAAATCCATTAACGCCTCCATTCTTTTGAAAATCAAACGTTTCAAATTCGGGAGCGCTTTGATTGAAAATATCAGACTGGTTGGAACTGTCGGCGAGGACTGGTTCTCGATTTCAGACAGCGAGCTTTTCATCGATGGAATAAAATTGAAGCTGGCGGCTACCTGCAAGCCGTCGACCAAATCGATCGACGTCGACGCGCATTTTTTCGGCCCTCCCGTCTTTATCTCCAAATTGTTGAGCGCTAAATCCTCAAAGTTGATAAAGGACATTTTGAATCGTTTCACTTTCCCGAAGCGGAACACGGATGTTGATATGGTCGTTCAGCTTCACGCAACCTGGGATGGCGGGATTTTCTATGTGGCGACCGGCAACGTCGTTATGAAAGATTTCAAATACTATAAAACGGCGTTCACTTCCGGCGACGCTTCTTTCATCCTGGATTCCAACGGATTGCTGTTTTTTCACAACGTCTATCTGTATCAGAAGAACGGTTGGATGAAAACCAATCTGATGTACATCTACACCAAGGGAATTGATTATCATGTGGAATCGCCTTTCTTCAAATCAAGCACCGGTCCGATGGATGAGTTCGCGACCGATTTCGAGGGTGTCATTGCCGCTCAAGACGTATTGAATTGCATCTCTCCAGACTGGAGCAGCGACATTGTGGATTTGAGCGGATTGGCCAATGTGAAAGCGTCGGGCGTGATCGATTTCCTGAATATGAGGAAAACGAGATTCGACGTTGACGTGAAAAGCTCGAGTTGCGTTTGGAACAAAGTTCCCATAACCGATCTCGAATACGAGCTCCGCGTCAAAAACATGGATATGGAGATTAAAAATGTGAAAGGCAAGGTGTATGGAGGCAATCTGACCTTGGATTACGCCACGAGTTTCAAAACCGGCAAAGGCCGAGTCAAACTGAAATTGGTGAACGCCGCGTTTCCACCGCTGGCGGAGAAAATAAGCTGGAAATTACCGCGGGGCGAAGGTGTGATCTCTTTGACGACGGACGCGAAACTCGAAAACGACGAAAACGGTAGGATGCTGGTCTTCGGAAAAGGACGCGCCGAGGTGAGAGACGCGAATCTTTGGGAGGTGCCGGTGTTAAGGTCTTTCGGAAAAGCGGCCAGCAAATGGACGGACGGCAAGTGGGGCATGATATCCGCGCTGACCGCGGATTTCAAATTCGAAGGCGACCACATCTCCACCGAGAACATTCAAACCAACGGCAAGATTATCGCGTTGAAAAGCAAAGGCGAGTATTATTGGCGCAGCGGGAATTATGATTTCATCGTGAACGCCGAAGTGTTCAAAACCGCTCTTCCATATAAAATCATACCGAAACTATTCAATCCTTTGACTAAATTGGCGAGTAAACGCATCGTCCGCAGAGACGGGCGGACCATCATAAAGAAAGTCAAGAAAAAAAATCCGGAAAAGAGTGGCCGTCGTTGAGAACTTGTTGAGAACTGGATGGAGAAGCTGTGAGGAAATTTCTCGAGTCGAAAATTCTGCTGCCAGGCGCGCTGGCGTTCGCTTTGGCCTGCCGGCTGACGGTGGCTTTCATAGCTTGCGGAGACCCAGGCTCCTTCACCGACCCGGATTCCAAAGACTATATCGAACTCGCCGACCGTTTGGCCGCCGGAGACGGATATACGAAGGGGGTGGAGCCGGAGATATTCCGGGCGCCGGGGTATCCCTTTGTCCTCTCCTTCTTTAGAAAAGCCTTCAAAGACAACCATCTGCCGGTAGTCCTTTTCCAAGCGTTTTTGAGCGTCGGATCCATTCTTTTGTTGTGGCGACTCGCCTTGATCGTGGGCGGCGGGGACAAGATGCTCGCGAATCTCGCGGTTTTGTTTCAGTCGCTAACCCTCTCCTCCATCGTTTTCTCAAATAAAATACTGACGGAGACGTTTTTCACTTTTTTCCTGACGGCCGCGATTCTCCTTGTCGAAACGGCTTTGAGAAACGAAGGAAAAAACATCAACACTCCAAGGGACGCGCGTTTGAAATGGATTTCCGTGATTCTCGCGGGTTGCTTCGCCGCCGCCGCCCTTATGTTCAGAGCCATCGTCATTCCGATTTTTCCTTTGTTCGTAGTTTATTTTTTCGCCCGGTCGTTCCTCAACCGAGGAGACGCGCCGGATACCCGTGATATCGGTGGAAGAGACGATGAAAAACGTCTAAACCAAGCAGCTCATACAACGTTTCGTCGAATTTCCCGCCGCCGAACCGCGGAAGCGGCGCTTCTGACGTTTCTTTTCCTCGCCCCGGTTCTGCTGGCCTATGGAGCTTGGTCGTTCAGAAACTGGAAAACCGCGAATTTCGCGGGGTTCTCCTCCGTCGGCCAAATCAACATCTACCGCTACTACGCTTGTCTGCTGCTCGCGAAAAACAATGGTAGGACATTCGCGGAGCAACAAGGTATCTGCACCGCCGAACTGGAGGCCCAAGGCGCGCAGGCGAAACAAGCGAGGTACGCGGTGGAGAAGGGCTTGCCGATAATCATGCGCGAACCCGTCAGGTACTTCTTTCTGCATTTGAAGACGGATGTCAGCTCCCTCCTTCCGGATGTCGGCGATCTCTATCGGCTTTTGGGATTCAAGATCGGAGGAAGCGGAACTCTTGGCGTCATACGCACCAAAGGCGTTTTAGCGGGGGTGAAACATTATTTCGATGGTAAATGGGGTCTTTTTCTTCTCGCCGTTCCGCTAGTTTTGCCGCTTTTCGTGAAATTCGCGGCGGCCGCCGTCGGAGTGATAACGGCGCTCAAATCGGATAAACGGACATCCTTGTTTTTCTTCACCGTCTTGACCATCTATATGCTTGTCGTTCCAGGTGCCGTTTCACATCCGCGTTTCAGAGTGCCGGTGGAACCTCTGATCTCGTTGCTCGCCGCTTTCGGAGTCTGTTGGAGCGTCAGGTTTTTGAAAACACGCGATCGGCGTTTACGCGACAAAAAGGGTGTTGAAACAATTTGCGAATAATAATCTTCCACACGCGGAGGCAAGAAAGACAAGAGAGAATCCTTGAGCTGAGGAAACCTCCGTTTTCTTCCTTGTATCTTTGTGAAAGAATGGATTTGAACAAACCGTTTCAGCGGGCGCTCGACCACCACCGCTGAACTCAAGCGACAGGATTGACTGAAATGAACTTTTCACTGCTGATAAAACCGGCTTCATACAGATGCAATCTGCGTTGCCGCTACTGTTTCTATTTGGAGAAAAGCTCGATATACTCGAAAGGGGTTCCGAGCATGACGAACGAAACCCTCGAACGAATGATCTCGTCGTTCATGGCGATTCCGATGAGACAGCACAGCTTCGGCTGGCAGGGCGGCGAACCCACGACGATGGGATTGGATTTCTTCAAACGCGTGACTGAACTGCAGAAGAAACATGGGAGGTCGGGAAAAGTGGTTTCCAACGGACTGCAGACCAACGCCACGCTGCTGGACGACGAGTGGTGCGCGCATCTCGCGGAATACAAGTTTCTCGTCGGCGTCAGTTTGGACGGCCCGAAGGAAATACACGACGCCAGTAGAATCACCATCGGAGGGGAAGGTTCCTACGACATGGTGGTGAACGGTCTGAAGCTTCTTCAACAACACAAGGTGGAGCACAACATTCTGACGCTCGTCTCCTCGTCGAACATGAACCATCCGTTGAAAGTGTACAACCATCTGAAAGATTCGGGATTTTTTTTCCATCAGTACATCGAATGCGTCGAATTCGATGAAAACGGCATCCTGAAGGATTTTTCCGTGACATCCGGGAAATGGGGGGAGTTTCTCAGCGCGATATTCGACGAGTGGTACGAGAACGACACTAGAACCGTATCCGTCAGACTATTCGACTCGATTCTGACGATGATGGTCGAGAACCACGCAAACGTCTGCGCGATGAACCGGGACTGCAGACAGTATTTTCTGGTGGAGCACAACGGGGACGTATATCCCTGCGATTTTTTCATGCTGCCGGAATGGCGTCTGGGCAATATCAACAACGGCGAATGGGCGGATTTCGCTGAATCCGCGCTTTACGCGAAATTCGGCGGGCGGAAACATCATTGGAACGCGAAATGCGCGGATTGCGAATATTCGCGCTATTGCGCCGGATGCTGCCCGAAAAACCGTCCCGGACACGCCGCCGATCCGACCGCGCTCAGCGTTTTATGCGACGGCTGGCGGCTTTTCTTCGAACACGCGCTGCCGCGGTTCAAGCTCCTGGCCTCGCGCATTCTCGAGGAACGGCGGGCGGCTCAAGCGGGACTCGAGCGCCAGTCGCGCCGCAATCGCTCGAACCCACCTGGCAAAACCGGCAGAAACGCCCCATGCCCCTGCGGTAGCGGGAAAAAGTACAAAAAATGCTGCGGAGCGTTGTCGAGTTGATTTCTTTTCGTGTGTTTGCGCGGAATTGATTCCCGTTCGGGCACAAGCGTCGGTTACGACACCTTTGGCGTGGCAGGATTCCATTGGAATAAGCGATAAAGCGAATGCGAACACGATGCATATGGTTGTTTTCACAACACACACCCGTTTTTTCGTGACAGGCATCTGCCCATTTTTTGTTAAAACTAGCATCCATCACTATATGCGTGGCGGCACAGAGTATTAACGACTCACTCGACATTAGTTTATGGCGTTTTCCGCAACTTTCAACATCCTGAAGCGTTAAAATCCGCATTACGCGGAATCTCGGCGCCACGTTCAGATTTTGAAGAGTGAATTCAAAAAACACTTTGATTTCCGCGATCAGGGTATTGATTAACACAGGCAATCGACCTATTTTATCCATTGTCGCGATTTGAACATGACATGTCCGACCTTTCCGCCGTCGGCCGGATTCTGAATGGTGGGTTGATTATGAAAAAACCGAATGTGCTGATCGTGTTCGCCGACCAATGGCGGGCGCAGGCGATGGGATACGCCGGCAATTCCGACGTACGAACTCCGAACATCGACGACTTCTCCAGAAACAGCGTCGATTTCACCAACGCCGTATCCGGAACGCCCGTCTGCTCGCCGTACAGGGCGAGTTTGATGAAGGGGCAGTATCCAACGACGCACGGCGTTTTTCTCAACGACGTATGCCTAAACTCCACTACCTCCAGCATCGCCGACGCGTTCGCGGCTGATGGATACGACACCGCTTACATCGGCAAATGGCATCTCGACGGACATGGCCGATCGGCGTTTATTCCGCATGAGCGACGTCAGGGATTCGACTATTGGAAGGTGTTGGAATGCACGCACGACTACAACAACTCACCGTATTACGCCGGAGATTCGGATGAGAAGCGGTACTGGAACGGTTACGACGCTTTCGCCCAGACGAATGACGCGTTGGAGTATTTGAAGCATCACGGCAACGACAACCCGTTTTTCATGTGCCTGTCATGGGGGCCTCCGCACGCTCCATACGATACCGCTCCGGAAGCGTTCAAGCGAATGTACGATCCGGAAACGACAACCCTCCGCGAAAACGTCCCGCTGGAACAAGCGGAGCGGGCTAGACGAGATATCGCCGGATACTACGCGCACTGCACCGCGCTCGACCAAGCGTTCGGACGGATTGTCCGTTTCCTTAAAGAAAAATCGCTCTACGACGACACGATAGTTCTATTCACGTCCGACCATGGCGACATGCTCGGCTCGCAAGGTGAGGTAAAAAAACAGCGTCCTTGGGACGAGTCGATCCGCGTTCCATTCCTGCTCAAACCCGCCGGGGTCTTCTCCCCGCGCTCCCTGGAAGCCCCGATAGACGCTCCCGACGTGATGCCAACGCTTTTGGGTTTGGCTGGTGGCGTTGCGACTCCTGAATCAGTAGAGGGAATCGATTTCGGCGATTACGCCCTTGGCGGGAATGATCCAAGCGATGGAGCCGCGTTGTTGAGCTGTCCGCATCCGTTCGGACAGTGGACCAAAACCCGTTGCGGCGGTCGCGAATATCGCGGAATCCGCACAACTCGATACACGTACGTCCGCGATTTGCGCGGTCCTTGGCTTCTCTACGACAACGCGCTCGATCCATTCCAAAAGAGGAATCTGGCGGATGACGACGATTTACGCGGAATTCGCGCCGAACTCGAACTAATTCTTCAAGCCAAACTGGATAAAATCGGCGACGAGTTTCTTCCGGGAAACAAATACGTGCGGAAATGGGGCTACGAAGTGAATGAGGACGGAACCGTGGAATACACGATGTGAGCGCATCCGCCCCGAAGGATATCTAAAATCGTTCGACAAAAAGATGAAACAAACAAGAATAGCGCCATTACTTCCGCCGCTCATCGTGTTCGCCCGCGCCGGGAGCGCGGGTGACGGCAAAACGCAGTCGCTTGTCGAGAAAGCCATTCAAATCGTCAATCGCCGCTTGTCCTGGTTTCGCGGGGACTGATTCCCTGTTGCCCCAGTTTTCGACTTTTCACTTCACGAATCACGGAAAAACCTATGCGAATGCTGAATTTCCATGCACAACCAACGCGTAATCGGGAAAAAATCCGTTTTTTCTCGCAAAGTTACTTGACAACGCCATCCCAAGCCGGCATTTTACGTACTTTCGGAAATTAAACGTCCTATCACTCTTAAATAAACAAAATTATTATGAACATTAAAAATATTGTATTTATTATTATCGGCGTCGTTATTATAGCGGGCGTAATATTTTATGGGATATTTTCTTTCAAGAATAAAAACACTAACAATACGGTTCCAACACAAAGCGAGTCTGTTTTTAACGGAGAGGGAAGGAAACTTAATGGTCCTGTGATTTTAAAGAAAGGACTTACTATTTTAAAAGCGAAAAACCAATCCGGAGTTAACGGTTTTTTCGGTGTTAACATATATATTGATAAAAATGGCAACGGCGTTCTGGACAAAGGCGAAGGATATACAAGCGACGGCATAAGCGTGGCATACAAAAGCGCGGAGGCATTTGACGGCGCAATCGCGTTTAAGTCCGATGGTGGCGGATATTTTGCGAATGTGGAAGGCGGCCGCTGGCAAGTTTCTTTTATCCAGCCCGAGAAGTTATCCAAACCCGCCAAAGAGCCGGTTTCATTTTCAGGAAACGGAATGCGGGTAACGGAAAAATTCTATCTTCCCGCCGGTAAATACAGTTTTTCAGTCACCAATAAGGGTAGTGGAAACTTTATTGTTTATATGATTGATGAAGATGGAAATTCTACAAAGAGACTTGTTAATGAAGTGGACGATTTTGACGGCGATTTTTCCGTCAATAATGTTTTTGACGGCAATTATATCTTTATGATTTCGGGGAAAGATTGGACTATCTCAAAGAATTAGAAACCTAAAATAATTTTGTGAATAAATATAACTACTCAGCACCTTTTTCAACCACTGACTTTCACTAACGAACACCCG
>JAADHT010000291.1:0-8805 GCA_013151705.1 Kiritimatiellota bacterium
TGCGCGATCGCCCTCGTTCTCATCATAACAACGCGTTAACCCGCCGCCGAAACAGTTTTCTGCCGTCCATGCCGCCGCAGAGGAAGGACATGAACAACCCACCTATTCATGCAGGCGAAGTCTCATCATTTTTCTTATCCACTGCCATCCCATAATTTTCATTTATTAACCCGACAATTAAATATTTGACATTATTTAATTCGTCTGAGACAAGACGGCACGTCAAATATATTTATGTGGGCTTAATAACACCGGAACTCAAATGTTTTTGAGTTCAAAAATTTAATTTTCTAAAAAACCTGAGTACCGATTTCCCGCGTCCTCTGCGGGTTTCACATGGGAAATGGCAATTTCGGAGCGATGGCGTGGGGTGTTCGACAAACGGCATGGGACCGTCAATCGCGCCGATTACCGGGATCACTGCGGACAAATCGCGACTGGTATTGACGCGCAACAGCATATATGTGGATTTGGCACGCTCGCTTCCTCGCTGTGGTGAACCCGCTTAAGGCGAATGGCGTCTAGCCGATTGCGTCTTTGCCTGACTCGCCCGTGCGGATTCGCACGCATTGTTCGAGGTTGGTTACGAATATTTTTCCGTCTCCGATGTTGCCGGAGCGGGCGCCTTTGACTATGGCGTCGATTGTGGCCTGCGCATATTGTTCGTTGACCGCTATCTCCAGTTTCACTTTTTCAATAAGGGAAACCTGATAGATTTTTCCGCGGTATGACTCCTGATATCCCTTTTGCTGTCCGCAGCCTCTGACTCGGTGGACCGTCATTTTATGAATGTCCGCGTTGAAGAGAGCTTCTTTGACGCTTTCCAGCGCTTCCGGTTGTATTATCGCTTCTATTTTTTTCATCACAGCACCTCCTCCGGGTAGGCTTCGATGTTATGCAGGCTTCTGTCTGCTCCGATGAACTCGTCATGGTCGCTCAAGCGGATTCCCACCAGTATTTTCATTATTCCGAAAACGAGGAATCCAGCGAAAAGCGCGAAGAGCGCGGCGATCAACGTTCCCGCCAACTGCGCGAAGAAGTTTATGTTCTCCTTCGCCGCGAAAAGCGCTGTGTTTCCGAATATGCCGGCCGCTATCCCCCCCCAACTACCGACAACCCCGTGCAATGGCCAGACGCCCAGCACATCGTCTATTTTAAATCGCTCGGTTTCAATTGTGAACATGAAGAAGAAGATCAGTCCCGCTATCACGCCTATGACGAAGGCGGCAAGCGGATGCACCACGGCGCTTCCCGCGCATATCGCGATAAGGCCCGCCAAAGCTCCATTGTGCGTGAATCCCGGATCGTTTTTGGATATCAGCACGCTTCCCAAAATTCCCCCGACCATCGCCATCAGGCTGTTGACGGCCACCAGTCCGGAAATGCCTTCGATATCCGCGGCGCTGACAACATTGAAACCGAACCAGCCAATGCACAGAATCCAACTTCCCAGCGCCAGAAATGGTATGTTCGAAACGGAGGGAGCTCCCTTGCTGTAGCGATTGCGTCTTGGCCCCAGCAACAGGATGGCGGGCAACGCCAGCCAACCGCCGAAGGAATGGACGACGACCGATCCCGCGAAATCCGTGAATTGACCTCCCGTGACGTTTTTTATAGCGTCGCCTATTCCCAGGAACGACGGATCCCACCACAAGGCCCTTTCCAACAGAGGATACGCGACGCCCGCGAGGCAGGCGTTGACGATGAGCACGGGATAGAACTTGGCGCGCTCGGCGATCCCTCCGCTTATTATGGCGGGAACGCAGGCGGCGAATGTCAGATAGAAGAAAAATTTGACGAGTCTCACGCCATGCATGCTGTCCAGGACGGCGGCGTTCAGCATGAATCCATCCATACCCCGCGCTATCGGGTAGCCTATGATGAAATAGACGAGGGTGCTGACGGCCCAGTCCACGAGGATTTTCTGCAGCGCGTTGACTTGGTTTTTTCTACGCACGGTGCCGAGTTCCAGGAAAGCGAATCCCGCATGCATGCTGAAGACCATAACCGCTCCGATGAACAGGAACAACACGTTCTCGGTGTTGTTCAACGCCTGTCCGTTGACAAGCGTGGATGGTATGGCGGATTCCGCCGCCAGCCCAGCGGAGACCACTCCCAGCAACAACAACAGAGTCGCGACCGTCTTCATTTCCAATTCCTTTTTCGTGTTCGGGCGGATTCTCCGCCGGACTGGTGGTGGTGATGGAGCGCGGCTATTGTTCAGAGCCGCGCTTTGAACCACTCTTCTCGAGCAATGTTCGGCCAATCCCCGCGCGCGGGCTGTCGTCCGGTACGGGAACGGTTGTTGCTTGAACGAGGATTAGTAGATGAAAAGCATCTCCCCGTATTTGGGTAGGGGCCAGATTTGATCGTCAATCTCCTTCTCCAATCCATCGACGGCAGCTCTGATATTGGCCATTTCAGCTATGATTGATTTCGTCGCACCGGCTTCGGTGGCTGATTGCAGGGCGTCCGCCGATCCGCAAAGGTCGTCAATCAGGTGCCCAACGAGCTTTAAGGATTTTTTCTGGGACGCCACTCCGGTTTGAACACCCACTTCCTTGAGGTTGATGATGTTCTTGGCGACCATCGTTTGATGCCGCGTCGCCGCGGGGAGGATCATTGTCTTAGCTATTTCGAGCGACAGCTCGCCTTCGATAGCGATGACGGTTTCGTATCCCTCCAAGTACACCTCGTGCCGCGAGCGCAGCTCTTTTTCGCTCAACACTCCATATTTGGCGAAAAGCTTCTCCGCTTTCGGAGAGAGAAGGACTTTCAAGGCTTCCGGAGTCGTCTTCAAGTTGGGCAATCCGCGTTTTTTCGCTTCCTTCACCCATGCGTCGGTGTAGTTGTCGCCGTTGAATATGATTTTCTTGTGCTTTTTTATTATTCCTTGCAGGATCTTCTGAAGCTTCACGTTGAAGTTGGGTTTTTCGACCTTCTCCAGTTTAGTTGCTATGTCGTCGAGCGCTTCGGCGACTATGGTGTTCAATAGAATGTTCGGACCGGCGCAGGACTGGGTCGCTCCGACGGCTCTGAACTCGAATTTGTTGCCGGTGAAGGCGAACGGGCTGGTACGGTTACGATCCGTGGCGTCGCGGGGCAGTTCCGGCAGGGTGTCCACGCCGATGCGAAGCGTCCCGCCCGATTTCGCCGATTTCGCTGATCCTTTCTCGATCTGCTCTATGACGTCCGTGAGCTGCTCGCCCAGGAATATCGAGATGATTGCCGGAGGCGCCTCGTTCGCGCCGAGCCTGTGGTCGTTTCCGGCGCATGCCACCGTGGCTCTCAGGAGATCCGCATGTGTGTCGACCGCTTGAATGACCGCGCAAAGGAACGTGAGGAATTTCGCGTTTTCCCTCGGGTTTTTTCCGGGTTCGAGCAGATTGCCGGAGGGCGCGCTCAAGGACCAGTTGTTGTGTTTCCCCGATCCGTTTACGCCGGCGAAGGGTTTTTCATGCAGCAGGCACCGCAGTTCGTGCTTTTCAGCCACATTGCGGAGCACCTCCATTATCATCATATTGTGATCCACCGCCAGATTCAGCTCCTCGAACATCGGAGCTATTTCGAATTGGGCGGGAGCCACTTCGTTGTGGCGCGTCTTGGCGGGAATGCCGAGCGTCCATAGTTTCTCGTCAACTTCGGCCATGAAGTTGAGGACGCGCGCTTTTATGGAGCCGAAATAGTGGTCGTCGAGTTGTTGGTGCTTGGGTGGCGTGTTTCCGAAAAGGGTGCGTCCGGTCTGGATGAGGTCCGGGCGCGCGAGGTACAGTTCTTTGTCGATAAGAAAATATTCCTGCTCCGCTCCGAGCGTGGAGACGACGCGTCCCTCCGGCCTCTCTCCGAAGCACGCCAAAACCCGTTTCGCCTGCTCTGAAACCGCCTGCATCGAACGCAGAAGCGGCGTTTTTTTGTCGAGCGCCTCTCCCGTGTACGAGCAGAAGGCGGTTGGAACGCAAAGAGTTGCTCCCCGCTCGTCGCGTTTGATGAACGCGGGACTCGTGGGATCCCAGGCGGTGTAGCCGCGCGCTTCGAACGTGGTGCGGATTCCGCCCGACGGAAAGCTGGAAGCGTCAGGCTCGCCTTGTATCAGGGTTTTTCCCGAGAAATCGAGAGTGATCTCACCCATTGAATCGGGTTCCACGAACGAGTCGTGTTTTTCGGCGGTCGAGCCGGTCAGGGGTTGAAACCAATGCGTGTAGTGCGTGGCCCCCTTGCCTATGGCCCACCGCCTCATGGCGTTCGCCACGTCGTCAGCGATACCCGCGTCCAACATCGCCCCTTTTTGAATTGTGGCCAGCAGTTTTTTGTAGACCTGCTTCGGAAGATATTCCCTCATCGTTTTGGCGTTGAAAACGTCCTCGCCGTAAAAATCCAAAACAGACTTCTCCATACCGGCCTTTTCGGATGTCTCCGTTCTCGCCGCGATATTCGCGATCCCCAGCTTGCGAAGTGAATTACCCATTTTTACTCCTTTTTCAGTTGTACGAATCCCGAAAATTGAAAAACAACGACCGCGCGGTCCCAAGGGGCGCGGTCGGACGCGATCGCCGGCAGGCCCGTCGATCTCGAACAGTCCGCTTGATTTTACGAACGATCTTCCCAATAGCACTATCCGTGCCAATTTTTTATTTTCTTTCACTTAACATACTACTGGCGTGAATGTTGTAATATAGAATGATGTCCGGCAATCTTGTTTGAGGTTTTTATTTATATTACAATTTTGTTAAAACAATCTATTGATATTTACAATTTTGTCGTTATCTTGAGGACGTTTGGAGCATGGTTTGGCTGAGATTAAGGAAGGACGGATTTATGGAACGGACTGGATTGAAACAATTGGAGATTCTTTACAAGGTGTCGCATTTGGCGGCGAGTCATTCCGGAGAAATATCCGGGTTTTTGGACGACACCCTTAAAATTCTGGAGACCGACATGGGTATTCGTATCGGGACGTTCACAATGAAGCGTCCGGATGGTGATGAATTCGCCATAGCGGCCTCCATTGGCTTGACGCTCGAGGAGAAAGAGAAGGGGCGCTACCGTTTGGGCGAGGGGATTACGGGGCGGGTCGCGAAAACCGCGAAGCCCATAATCATACCCGACATCAGCAAGGACTCCCACTTTTTAGGGAAAGCCCGCTCCGGCGATTCTCTGTCCGATACGGCCTTCATATGCGTTTCCATCGTGCATGCGAAGTCTGTTATCGGGACGATGAGCATTTGGTGCCCGACCGAGGCGATGGAGGATTTGAGGTCGAAAGAGCGTTTTCTGCGATTGGTGGCGAACATCTTGGCCGAGACGGTCGCGGCGGTCCGCGAGCAGGCCGAGGAGCGCGAAAGCTTGAAGCGGGAGAACGAACTGCTCCGTCTGCAATTGAAAGATCATTACGCGTTGGACAAGATCATCGGCAGATGCGGAAATATGCGGGTGGTGTTTCAGCAGATCGCCCAAGTGGCCGACAGCACCGCCAATGTCTTGATCCGCGGAGAGTCCGGGACTGGAAAGGAGCTGGTGGCCAGCGCCATTCACTTCAACAGTGACAGGAAAAACAATCCGTTCGTGGCCGTCAATTGCGCCGCTCTTCCCGAAAGTCTTATTGAGAGCGAGTTGTTTGGACATGAGAAGGGAGCGTTCACCGGGGCGTTCAAAGAGAGGTCGGGCCGTTTCGCCAAAGCCAACGGAGGCACGATATTTCTTGATGAGATAGGAGACATTCCGCTTTCCGTCCAAGTGCGATTGCTGCGGGTGCTTCAAGAGCGTTCCTACGAGCCGGTCGGTGGGGACTCCACGAGGCGCGTCAATGTGAGAATAGTCGCGGCGACGAACAAGGATTTGGAGCGCGCCGTCGCCGCCGGCTCGTTCAGAGAGGATTTGTTCTACCGGTTGAACGTCTTTCCGATACATCTGCCGCCTCTGCGGCAAAGACGCTCCGACATAATGCTTCTCGCTGATCATTTTCTGCAGAAATACAACGATTGCTACAACAAAAACATCATGCGGATATCCACGTCCGCCATCAACATGATGATGGCGTACCATTGGCCGGGAAATGTCAGGGAGCTTGAAAACTGCATCGAGCGAGCCGTGCTGACGGCGTCGGACAAAGTGATTCACGGTTACAATCTGCCTCCATCGCTCCAGACCAGCAACGCCACCCACACGGAACTGGTTCCGGAGGACGGCGTCGATTTGAAGGCGATGGTCGACTCATACGAAAAAGAGATAATCATCGACACTTTGAAAAAGACCCGCGGCAACGCCTCGGCCGCCGCCAAACTTCTCAAAACCACCCAGAGAATCCTGAACTACAGATTGCGGAAACTCGACATAACTTCCACTCGGTATCGGTAGCGGCGAGCCAGTCAGCGCGAAGGAATATTCGTTTCACGAACAGGAAAAAGGGAACTGTTATAGTAACGAAAAAAGTGTTTATTGTCGCAATCGTCTGATATGGATCGAGCAGGACGCGCAAAAAGTGGGGCGGTACTTCCAGGCCGTCATTCCCTTCTGGTAAAACAATATTTTTCCACGCAAAGACGGTTCTATCGCTTTGAATTTGTTCTTTCAGGTGCTAGTGTCTGATTCCTTTGCCTTGTTCCGACGTTTTTTTCGCTCCCGGAGACAGACGATTCCCGCCATGCCCGTGAGTTCATTCTACGATTTTCACTGTATAACAATGGAGGTTGTCATGCGTATAGCGTACATATCGACGTATCCGCCCATCGAATGTGGACTCGCCACCTACACCAGTTTTTTGGTTGAGGCGATGAGTTCCACTCCGAACGAATTGCAAATTATAAGCCAATACGGGGCCGAAGGGGACAACGTCCATCAAGCATACAGCCCCATGGATGGGGACCTTTCAAAAAAAATATTCGATATGACCGTCAAGGTCACCCCGGACATTGTCCATTTACAGCACGAATACGGCCTTTATGGTGAAATTGACGGGATTGCCGTGTTGGATCTTATTTACCGATTCAAGTCCACGGCGACGCCGGTGGTGGCCACGCTGCATACGGTGCATTCTGAACCTCAATTCAGGATTAAAATGATTTTGACCACTATGTGTCGCGAGTTGGACGCCATTATCGTGCACCAGAAATCGCATTCGGAATTGCTTCAGAGCGTTTACGGCGTGCCGCGGTCCAAGATACATGTGATTCCCCACGGAGCCAGGGATATTCCACCCGTCGAGAACGCCAAAGTGAAATTGGGGCTTTCAGGGAAAAAAGTAGCGTTGCTTGTCGGATATTTCCGTCCCACCAAATGTTTTGACAGAATCGTGGATATATTTCCCCGCGTCGTTGAGCGGTGCCCGGACGCGTGGCTGGTCATTTCCGGAAAAATGAGGGTTTTGGAATTCAGCGAGTACCGCAACGAGCTGTTCGAGAAGATAGCCGCCTCGCCGGTCAAGGAAAGGATAGAGGTGTTTCGAGGACAGTTCCCCCAAAAAACATTTGACACCATCGTATCGGCGTCGGATGTTATGGTGTTCCCATACAGCGCTGGCGCTCAAAGCGGAGTCATGGCGCATGCGTTCTCTTTCGGCAAGCCGGTCGTCACCTCCGACCTGCCCGCTTTCGTCGATGCCGTGGACGAGTCCGGCGCGGGATTGTACGCTGGAAGCGATGATGAATACGTTGACGCCATCGTCAAACTTTTTGAGGACGAGAAACTGTACGAGCGTTGTTCGGCGAAAGCGCTGAAACATGTCAAAGAAAAAATATCCTGGGATATAGTTGCCAGGGAGACGTTGAATGTTTACAAACGTTTTGACGTGAATTTTCCCCGTTCGAGATATATTTACGAAGGATAGGAGCAGAGGCATGATTTTTGACAAACATCCGGCGAATCCCCTGATAAAACCCGAAGACGTGGCCCCCTCGGCGGAAGGGTTCCGGGTCGTGGGCGCTCTCAATCCAGGAGCGGCCGTTTACGGTGATGAGATCATTCTGCTTTTGCGGGTGGCGGAGGATTGCGTCCCCGCTCCAGGCAAAGCGAGAGTTCCCGTCTATAATTTCGAATCGGGAATAGGCGTTCCCGAGGTGTTGGAGTTTGATCTCGACGATCCTAAGGTCTCGCTTAAAGACACAAGAGGAGTGGTTTACGATGGAAAGGATTATCTTTCGAGCATCAGCCACATACGCCTGGCCAGATCGAGAAACGGAGTGGATTTCGTCGTCGACGACAAGCCTTTCATTTTCCCTTGCGCCCAGAACGAGGAGTATGGAATAGAGGATGCGAGAGTCACACGCCTCGATGGCGGATATTATATAAACTACACCATTGTGTCGAGGGACGGCTGGTGCACGGCGCTGTCCGTGACCGACGATTTTCGAACCCACGATAGAATTGGCGTCATTTTCCATCCTCAAAACAAGGATGTGGCGATTTTTCCCGAGAGAATCAATGGAATGTACGCCGCGCTCCATCGTCCGAACAACGCCGGGTTCGGCAAGCCCTCGATCTGGTACGCCGAGTCTCCCGATCTTTTGCATTGGGGCAACCACAAATGTATCGCCCGCCCGAGAAACAACGCCTTTGAATCGGCGAAAATAGGCGGTGGAAGTCATCCGATCAAGACTGATCAGGGATGGTTGTGCGTCTATCATGCCAAAAGCGACGATTCCAAGTACAGTTTATTCGCCATTCTGTTGGATACGCAGGAGCCATGGAAGGTGTTGAAAAGGTCGGAGAAGCCGATTATGGAACCTACCGAGCCGTACGAGACTTCCGGTTTTTTTCCGAACGTGGTTTTCACGAACGGATTAATCGAAAAGGATGGATTTGTTTATATGT
>JAADHT010000291.1:8829-18159 GCA_013151705.1 Kiritimatiellota bacterium
GCGTCGGACGACAGTTCGTGTTTGGCGGTTTCCACGAAGGAGAGGATTCTCAGCACCCTTTTTTGAACTTAACCGGCTGTCGCCGGGATTCAATCAAAATTAGCCGCTAACGCGCTAATGGAAACAACAAATTCCTATACTATCAAGTTTTTTTCACGAATTCAGTTTCAAACTTCAGGAATCAAAAGCGATGAAACGCAAACATAAATATCAACATAAAGACGTGGCGAGACGCTGGGAGGGCAATCCCGTAATCACCTTGAACGATTTGCCTTTTCGATGTTCCGACATCTGCAACGCCGCCGCCGTTAAATTCAACGGCGAGTTTCTTCTGCTGTTGACTATCGAGCATCTAGTGGGGCGTAAAAGCCTCCATCTCGCCAAAAGTCTGGACGGATATCATTTCTCGGTCGAGGCGGAACCTTTGATCGCCCCGTCCGAGCGGCCCGCTTTCAAAAGTTACGAGGAACAGGGCGTGCTCGATCCTAAAATAGTCTTTCTGGAGGGGACTTTTTATATCTCCTACACCGCGGCGAGCGCTTCCGGCTTCCGGCTGGCCTTGGCTAGAACGGAGGATTTCACAAGCGTGGAGAGACTCGGATTCATATCCGAGCCGGATTCCAAAGGCGGTCTGCTTTTTCCCGAAAAAATCAACGGTCGTTACGCCAAGCTGGAAATGCCCGCCGACGGTTCCAGCATCTGGATAAGCTATTCCGACGATCTCGCGTACTGGGGAGGCTTCGACGTGGTTATGTCGCCGCGCGAAGGTTTTTGGGATTTTCATAAAATCGGCCCCGCGGCGCCGCCGTTCAGAATGGACGACGGGAAATGGCTCTTGCTTTATTACGGCGTCAAGCGCACGTCAGCTGGCGGCCTTTCGAGGTTGGGCGCGGCTTTTCTTGATGGCGACGATCCGTCAAAAGTAGTCTCAAGAACGAATATTCCAATCCTGGCTCCTCGGAAAAACTACGAACGCGTCGGAGACAGTCCGAACACCATTTTCACTTGCGGGGCCATTCTCGAAAAGGAACAGCTTACCGTGTACTATGGCGCGTCCAAAGGGTGTGTCTGCATTGGGTCTTGCTCTGTGAATGACATAATAGACAACTGCGTCGCCAGCGAAAAGGAATTCTGACAATGGGGAAATTCGTATACGGCAGGGATTTGTTGCATCGTTTCGAAGGAAACCCCATAGTGGCTCTCGAGGACATACCTTTCAGATGCAACACGGTTTTCAACGGCACTCCGGTTAAAAAGGACGGGGTGTACTATCTTTTGATAAGAGTGGAGGGACAAAAAGGATACTCCTACTTCGCTTTGGCGAAGAGCGGCGACGGATTCCATTTCGAAGTCGAGGATGAACCCGTTATGATTCCAGCGGAGACCGGCGAGTTCGCGAAGTATGAGAAGCGCGGCATCGAGGATCCGAGGATAACGGAGATAGACGGAGAGTATTTCGTGATGTACACTGCCTATTCCCAATACGGCGCGAGAATAGCTTTGGCCAAAACGGAGGATTTTTACAACTACGAGCGTCTCGCGCTCGTCTCGGAACCCGGCAACAAAGACGGTATCCTGTTCCCCGAGAGGATAAACGGCGAGTATGTCCGATTGGACAGGCCCATCGGAGCCAATGTCGGAAGAATGTGGGTGTCTTTCTCCAAAAATCTATACGACTGGGGCAAGTCCGAGCTGTTGATGTCTCCCAGACCTCGTTTGTGGGACAGCTACCGCATTGGCGCCTCGGTGCCACCCATAAAGACGAATAAAGGTTGGCTCGAGATATACCACGGCGTGAAGATGACTTCTTCGGGGCCGATATACAGGATCGGCGTTGTTATGCTGGATTTGAAGGATCCGACGAAAATCGCGCATAGGGCGGAAGAGCCTATTCTCTCTCCGCGGGAGGATTACGAGAGGATCGGAGATGTGGGCAATGTCGTCTTCGCCTGCGGCGCCGTGGTCGAGGACAATGACACCATCAAAGTCTACTATGGCGGCGCCGACACGCATTTGTGCGTGGCTACCATGGGATATGCCGAGCTCGTGGACTTCGCTTCCGGGACGACCCTTCCCGATTGAGTTCCGAAATTGCCGCTGTCGTCCATTTGTCATTCGAACCTCGGCTGGAGGCTTTTTGAAAAACTTTTTCCGCATACGCAAGGCTACTGCGTAAAAGTCGGATTTGAGCGCGACCCTTTTCGAGCGGCGTCCAGCTGTCCTGAAGGTGTTATGGACTATGCGAGTAGTTCCGTCAACTGATTCAAGTGCGTGATGACGGCGTCAGGCTGAAAGTCCCCGTTGAACGGTTCGAATTTCTCGTAGGAGACATATTGAGTTGTATGGACCGCCCGCATCCCGATCCGCCTGGCGCCTTGAATGTCCGCCAGCCAGTTGTCCCCGACATAAAGGCACTCCTCCGGTTCCAACTTCAACTCCTCAAGCGAGCGCTGGAATATTCTCGCATGCGGTTTGACGACTCCTATCTCTCCGGAAACGATGATGGAATTGAAAAAATCGATGATTCCGACCTTCTCCAGACTATCGATTATCGATTGCCGGCACGGATAGTTCGATATGAACCCGAGCGAGCGGGTTTCACGGAGTTTCTCAAGCAGTGGAATGACGAAATCCGGAAGTTCGATGGCGTTCACGAACGTTTCATGTTTCAACTCCATCATTTCCGCGACCGCCGCGTCGTCCGGCGCAATGCCGTAAAGTTCTTTGACCAACTCCATGCAAATTTCTTCCCGGTCGTTTTCGATGAACTCCTCCGTGGCGTAAGGAGCGACGATCTGTCTTTTCCTGATCTCCGCAAACATCCTCTCGTCGCACGGTCCATACCATTCCCGCAGCCGCGACAACAGGACGCCGTTCAGGACCTCCACCTGCTTGGGGCCGAGTTCTATCAGCGTGTTGCCGTAGTCGAACACGACGGCTTTGATTTTTCCCGCATCCAAAATTGGGGACGATGTTGTATTGTATCTCATAAGTTCCGTGGAATTGACATTGAATTCTCGGCGAAAAAACGCGGCCTCACACTCGAAATAAGTGTCCACATGGCTGCGAGACCTTTTCGAACAGGGTCTAATTAGACGTGAGCGCCGGAGGCGAAGCGACGCTAAGGTTCCAACAACTTGAAATCAAAAAA
Source organism: Kiritimatiellota bacterium (assembly GCA_013151705.1). GTDB lineage: Bacteria > Verrucomicrobiota > Lentisphaeria > Victivallales > JAADHT01 > JAADHT01. The sequence goes on from JAADHT010000291.1 coordinate 11,981, forward strand.
ACTCGACGATCATATTCCACAATCTACCTTGAACGACGGTTGTTGCAATGCCGTTTCGCAAAAAAACCAACACTCGATGTCAGCAAAACAAATTACCTTTACTACTTTTTCAAACATTCCTTGAAAGCGGATTGAAAGAGAATAATATAACGATGTGGACGGATATTTTCGTCGCCACGATGAATGCGTCGCCGCGTTTCGGCAGGTGGGCGCTTTGTCAACGGAGTTGCGCAAAAAACCGAATTCGATGTTTCAGTTTTCCGGACCGGCCGTGGATAGCCGAGTTTGGATAAAAGGATTACCATATGCCGACGATGGATTCATTCAGGAATTGGTGGAGAGACGGCAAGTCAAATTATTCCGCGCTTTTATTCGATGTCGACGGGACTATTATCGCGGGCGGCAAAGCGTTGGCCGGAGCGTCCGAGCTATTGGCCGACCTGCGCTCCGCCGACTTCCCTTTCCGCCTGCTCACCAACGACGGAAACCATTCGCCGGAGGAGAAAAGCGCCATTATGCGAAAATGCGGTCTCGACATATCAAGCGGCGAGATAACCTCCTGCAGCATGGCGCTCACTCCATACGTCTCCAGAAACGGCTTGGCCGGCAAACGGTTTTTCGTGATGGGGGATCTTGGCAAGCCAAGTTACGCCGAACGGGCCGGTCTGACGCATGTGCGGGACACCGACGACATAACTTCCTGCGAGGGCGTGATAGTCGGCGAGGGGACCTACGATTGGAAAAAGAACATCGACGCCGTGTTGAACTACTACATCACCACCGAGAACAGATTGATGCTCGTGCCTAATCCCGACAGTTACTGGCCAAACGGTCCGAACGGCGAGATCGGAATAGGCGCCGGCGGCAAAGCCAGATTCATCGCCACCATCCTGAAGGAGTATGGAATAAGAATCAAACCAGTCTATCTGGGCAAACCCTATTCGCCGATATACCGCGCGGCGCTCCGCGAGATTCGCGCGAAATATCATCCGCGCAAAATAGAGTCCGGCGGGAAAGTGTTGATGATCGGGGACTCACTCCTGTCGGACGTCCGGGGAGCGAAAAGGATAGGATTCTCGTCGGCCTTGGTTCTAACAGGCATTTCCAAAATGTCCCACGTCGAGAAGGCCAGGCCTTCCTGCGTGCCGGATCTGATATTCCGCGGACTTTGACACAAGTGGATTGAAAAGTCGCACTTCAAACTTGAATGTGGAAATCCGCGGACGAAACGGGAATTGATTTTTGAACGAATCGGACTGGAAAACACTACAAGCCTTTTGTCAAGTTTGATACCTGATATTTTCATTTAGAGGGAGTTAGGCCGAACAGTTTCGCTCCCTCCGGCGTTGAAAGTATCCAATGGTGGATTTCTCTTATGGTATCCTCGACTTTCGTGGTCGGAGTCCAGCCGCAAAATGAGGATACGCGGCGGTTGTCGGTGACGTACACGGGAATGTCCGCGTAGCGGGTTTCCGGCTCGGGTGAGATGGGAACGCTTTTTCCCGTGACGGACCGGCATATCTCAGTCAGCTCCAACAGCGACGCGCTGCACTCCAGCCCTCCGCCGATGTTCAACGGTCCCGCTTCCGCGAATCTCGCGGGATCGTGGTACTGCTTGAAAAGAAGAGTGAGCAAATCCTTTATGTTCAAGATGTCCCGCACTTGTTTTCCCGAACCTCCGAAGCCGATGTATTTCAGAGGACGCTCGAACGTATGGGCGGCGGTCCAAAACGCGGCGATGCCTTGGTCGGCCTTGCCGAACTGCCAGGCGCCGGCCAAAACTCCGCAACGATTGACGACGACTGGAATATCGAAGGCGTGCGCGAACTCCGCGAGCATAATTTCCGCCGCGTATTTTGTTCCGCCGTAGAGCGAACGCGCGCCGGACATCGGAAAATCCTCCGAAACTCCGAATTCCGAAAGACCGGCGACGGTTTGGTCCTTTGAGAATTCCAGTCTCGTCGAACGCTCCGAAATAGAGCAGTCGAGCAGGGGCTTCATCGGATAGACGCGGCTGGTCGAAAGGAAGATCATCGGAGCGCCGCATTCACGGCATTTCTCGGCGCAGTTGACGGCTCCCGACAGATTGGTGTCGATCAGATAGGAGGTGTCGCCGTCTTTTCCGGCGAGAACGGACGGTTCCGCGGAGCACTCCACTAGAAAGGATATCGGGCCGATTGACTTCAAATCGATTTTGGAGCGGACATCGCCGCGGACGAATTCCACTCCGGCCGCCTCCAGACGCGGAATGTTCAACTCGCTTCCGCGGCGATGAAGGTTGTCGAACGCCACGACATTCAGATTCTCGAATCCGTTTTTGAAGGCCAACGCGATGTTGGAGCCGACGAATCCGAGTCCGCCGGTGATGAGTATTCTTTCGTTCACTCGCTCCTCACTGATCTATGAATTCGCCGACGGTGTGTCCGGGGAAAAAATTCTTTAGGAGCTCCTCGTAGAACTTGTATTGCTCCCGCTCGTTGAAATTCTGCCTGTGGCGCAATTCCTCCATAATGATGGCCAGGAGATATTTGAGGCCCTCCGTCGGACGTTTTTTCAGAAGTTTCAAACCTTCCGGAAAGGTTTTTCTTTTGAGTTTTCCCATTATCCCGTGGTCGATGGAGCGCTCCACGCTGCCGTCGATGAGGTTTTCGACGAAAAGTATGCAGAGTTTGAGTTTGTATTCGTCGTTGATCCAGGTTTCCTCTTTTATCAGCTTGGAAAGCGTGACCGCCAGAATCGCGGCTCCCGACGTGGGATGCCTCACCGCTATTTTCAATCCGTTTCCAACTGACACGTCGTTTCTCATACCGCCGAATATAGCATACGCTTTAGCTTTTACCATGCGCGCGGTGAAAAAAGCCTCTTCGACAATATCTTGTCCGCGGGTTTGATTTAAGAGCCGCGCCCTCTACATTCTCAAAGGGCTTCGCTATGTGAACCGGGAGTGTGAATGAGAGAAAAAGAGAATTTCAAGTGGTTTGTGGCGGGATTCGCGATTTTCTCGGTTTCTCGGTTTCTGGTGATATACGGATACGACCGCTACTGGTCCGACGTGGCGCTCTATCACGAGGCGGCGTTCTACGCGGTGGAGAAGGGATACCGCGCCTATCACGACTTTTGGTTTCCCTACCCTCCGATGGCATTGCCTTTGATCTACGCTCCGATGCTTTTCGCGAAGGAGATATCCGCCTATCGACACTTTTTCCAGTGGGAGATGTTTATTTTCGATTTGGGAGCGGCCGTTTACCTGGTTTTGTTCATGACGCGGAGGTTGAGAGCGGCTCCGAAACGTGTTTTCATGGCTCTGGCCCTCTATTCGGCGTTCGGAATGTTGACCGGACACCTGATCTACGACCGCCTGGATATCGTTTTGGGATTTGTCTTCATCTCGTCGCTATACCATTTCACGAGCGACGGATTCGCGTTCGCCGGGAAATGGGTGGCGTACGTTTTCACTTTACTAGGCGCGTTGGCGAAGGTTGTTCCGTTGCTTTGGACACCCCTATTCGTGATCATCGGTTTTTTCAATCCTTGGAGCGGTGCCCGCGAACGCGGGAACTCCGGAAAAGGAATGCTGGGAATTTCGGCCGCGAACTTCGCGGGAGCGTTGGCGCCGGCCGCGGTTCTCGCGGTTTTCGCGCTCGCGATTTTCGCATACGACGCGGCCACCACCAACGAGAAGGTCGGCAAAGGACTACTGATTATTATGAGTGAGCACGGCGAGCGTGGCATCCAGATGGAGTCCGTTTGGGCGATGCCGATGGTTTTCGCGAATCTCGCGCGCGAAATCCGCGGCGAAGCGATAAAATTCCATTTGGAGACGACGCGCGGCGCGCAGCACTACAAGAGCTCCGAACTTTCCTCCGCGTACGTCACGGCCGCGAAATTCGCGGGTTTCGCCGCGCTCGCCGGTATGTTCTGCGCGATATTCGCGGCGGCGGTTTTCAAACCTGGTTTCAGGTCGCGGCTATCATCGCCGGAATGGATTCTGACGGCGATGTTGGGCGTTTTGCTGTTCGTCATCGCCACGCAGAGAGTGTTGTCGCCGCAGTATCTAATCTGGCTGATGCCGGGCGCGGCCGCGGCGGTTTTTATGCGGGACCGCGTGTCATTTCCTGCGCTGTCGCTGTTTTCCGCGATTTTCGCGCTCACTTATGTTGAATTCGATATTGGCTACGAGGCGCTGACGCGGTCGGAACCTTGGTGTCTGGTGGTTTTGACGCTGCGAAACCTTCTTTTGATTTTGGCGGCGGCGTTGTTTATGACACTAATATTCAAAAGCGACGGTTACTGTTCAACACTAACTTTCACTAACGAACGCTAACGGCAAAACATCCACGTTAAAATTTAAGACACACCGTTTAGCGGTCCGGTTCGGACCGCTAAACATTGATTTGTTAGCGCCAGTTAGTGTTTGTTAGTGGTTGAAAAAGGTGCTGAGTGGTTACAAGTGACGGGAAACAGCCTGAAACCCAAATCCCTGGGAATCCAGGTGAAAAGCAAGAAAATAAACAATCAAAAACAGGATAAGAAAATGAGTTACGACGACGGTTATATTGACAGGGAGGAGGATTTGCTTCGATTGACGGACAAATTGAGGAGCGAGGATGTGATAGCGGTGGACATGGAGTCCAACGGATTTTTCCGCTATCCCGAATCCGTATGCCTCATTCAAATCGGATTCGGCGGCGGACAATTTCTGATTGACACCGTCGTTATGAAAAACATAGACCCGCTACTCGCGATTCTCGCGGACCCGGACAGAGTGTGCGTTCTGCACAGTTGCTCCTACGACGTGTCGAGTTTCAAACGCGACTACGAGTGCGAATTCGGCGAATTGTACGACACCGCCATCGCCGCGGCGTTCCTCGGTTTGGACAGACTGGGGCTCGATTCCGTTCTAAAGGCGACGATTGGCGTGGATATTCCGAAAAACAAAAAGTTGCAACGCTGCGACTGGACAGTCCGTCCGTTGAGATCGGAGCAGATAGCCTACGCCAAATCCGACGTGAAATTTCTGCGGGAGCTGCGCGAGGTCCAAATCAAACGGTTGAGCGAGCTCGGACGAATGGAATGGGTGGAGGAGGAGAACGAGATCGCTAAATCCGCGGCGTACAATCCTCCGGCGCCACCCGAAACGGCGTTTTTGAAGGCGAAACGGGTGAACACCCTATCTCCGCGCGGCAAAGCGGTTTACAAGGAGGTGTTTCTCTATCGGGACGAAGTTGCGTTGAGGAGAGGCAGACCGCCGTTCATGGTATTTTCAAACGATTTGATTAAGAGCATAGCGCTGCATTGCGAAACCACCGGGAATCCTCTTGACAGGAGCGTAAAGCTTCCGCTGCCGTATATCAAAGGCATAAACGCCGCCGTTCTCCGGGGTCTCGAGGCGCCTCCGATTGATGACATCCCGCCAACTCGGCGGCGCCCGAGGTTGGACGGCAAGCAGATGGCGTTTTTCAAACAGCTCAAACGGATACGGTCCGAGCTGGGAGAGCGCTTGAACTTGGATCCGGCTCTTTTGTGGCGGATGTCGCATTTGGAGAAACTAGCGGGATGCGCGAGTCGAAAGGAGGCGGAGGCCGCCATCGCCGACGGTGAGCCGCGGGGCTGGCAGATTCAAAATTTCGCAGCTGAATTCCTGCGGCCATTCGAAACATAGTTCCGAATTATTGGCCTGGCACGAATCCATAGTTTCGCATGCGCGACGCTTTTCGGTTCCGTTGCCGCTCGTTGAGCTTTTGGGGGGGCGTAGGTGGAAATACCTACTTGCCAGAGAAGATGGAGAAACTTCATATTATATTACATTTTAATAATTAACGACTTTTTTTTGAGATTTTTCACAGATTCAGATTTCTCTTTATTCACAACATATCCAACGGAGATTCCGGCGTCGCCGGGACTAATCAAGATTATCCGCATATGACGCTGATCATCTCGGATAAAACAAATTCCTATACAATTACGCCTCGTCACCAGAAAAAGTGGGTTCCGACAGGTATAAATAGTCTCATTGTTATTTGAGACTCAAATAATTGAATGTCCAATATCGAATAAGGAATATCCAATATCCAAGGAGGGAAACGGGAAAAAAGCCCCTTTTAAAGTGAATCTTGATTGAATTTCTTATTCACTTCTTCGGTTGGGTGTTCGTTATTGCTCCGCAATCTCTACGAGGA
>JAADHT010000213.1 GCA_013151705.1 Kiritimatiellota bacterium
GACGACAACGAGTGCGTCGGATGCCGCTTGGTGAAGGAGGCCCTGCCTGGATTCGGGTATTCGCAAAACGACATTAAAACCGTGTCCGATATGATTTTGGCGACCGAGATACCACAAAACCCAAAGACCAAGCTCGCGGAGATTCTTTGCGACGCGGATTTGGATTACCTTGGCCGAGATGATTTCATTCCGATCTCGGAAAAACTGCGCAAAGAGCTGTCCGCCCATGGAAAATCATTTTCCAATGTTGAATGGATACGTTTCGAGATCGCGTTTTTGGAGGGGCACGAATATTTCACGAAGTCCGAACGAGAATCGAGAAATCCGGTGAAACAAATGAATCTCGAGCGTTTGAAGCTCGAAATCGTCAAAGCGAGCCCGAATATTTCACGAAATTCGTGAAATATAGAGTTAACCAATTTACCGTCAATCAGTTGTGAAGTCAACTATAAATTACCGTTCGTATTCCCGGATTTCCATTCAGCATCCTTTTCAACCACTAACGAGACCCTGTTCGAAAAGGTCTAACGAAGAGAATGTTTCCGCGTTCGGAATACCGAGAAACCCGAAACAGCTCGCAAAGCGAAGAGCGGAGGAAGCTGGAAAGCGTTCATATGGCAATCCACCACCGCAAATCTCGGGAGAGCCGTTCAAGTCCGACGATTATGGCGAAACAGCGTTATGCCGTCATTTTTCGAGTTTTTTGAACAACTGCTCTATTTTGGGATCCGGCTGGGCTCCGAGCTGAACGGCTTTGTCATACCACAATTTGGCCTCCTGAAGTCCTTCTTTGGTGGTCAGAAGCAGAACGGCCGCGTTGTACGCGGTTTCCGCCGATGTTGGATCGAGCTTGAACGAGGAGCGGAACTGGCGTTTGGCGGCTTCGATCCACCCTAGATGCGAGCAGATTATTCCTAAATAGCGTTGAGTAACCGAGTTTCTGGGATTCACCGCGTTCGCCTTCGCCGCTGCTCCGAGCGCTTTGTAGTACTGTTTCATTCTACTGTAGCATACGGCGAGCGTTTGAAGAAGCTCCACGTCGTCCGGATTCTTCACAAGCGCCCTGTTTATCAATTTGACGGCTTCCTCGTCATCTCCTTTTTCGGCTTTGACGTACGCGAGTTTCGCGAGGGCGACCTGGTTCTCCGGATCGTCCTCCAATATCTTCTCGTAATACCAGATGGCCGCTTCTTTTTTATTTTCATTTTCAGCCAAAGCGGCGGAGTCGAGCATTTTTTCAATTCGTTTCTTTTCAGTCGGGGAAAGGCCCGACGACGAGCGGGCGATGTTTTTGTTCGTCTTCTCCAAAGCCGTCAGTTTCGCTTGCATTTCGAGTATCTTCGACAAAAGCTCGCCGTTCTTTCTTTTCAAAGCCACGACTTTCCCCGACGCTACAGCCATCGAAGGCTCTTTCACCTGAACGGTGGCGGGTTTGCGTTTTTCAGCCCGGCTCGTCGTCTTAACCGCCGCGAGCTGTTTTCTCAATTTTCCGGAATCGAGCTTGGCGTCAACCAGCTCCTCTGTCAACATCGAGATTTTGCGGACGGCGTCTTTGTTTGTTTTTTTCAGTTCGCGGGAAAGGTTCCGCAGGATGGCGAGTTGTTCGGAGAGTGCTTCGCATTTCTCGGTCAACTCCTTGTTTTTCGTCAGAACGCCGCGATTGGTCTCCGCATTTTCAGAAACCAGTTTCTTAAGCTCCTCCCGGAGCCGCACAAAGCGCAACTCGCGTTGTTTCGACTCTTTTCCCATCGTCGTTAGTTCCGAACGCACTTGTTTGATTTGTTTCTTCAACATTGAGTTTTCGCTCTCAACTTCTATGGATCGTTTGGCCAGCTCGGCGAAAGCCTTCTCTTTTTTATCCATTGACGAGTATTTTTTCACAAGCTCGTCTCGTTGTTTCGTCAGCCCGGATATCCTCACCCTATTTTTCTCGAGCATCGTTTGTTGCTTTTTGCGGAGGGAATCCGAGATGAACAGTTTTTTCTTCGAGTCCTCCAACTTCGCCGCGAGTTTCGCGGAATCTTTTTTCATTGGTTCAGCAAGAGATTTCAATTCTTTTATTTTCAAGTTCAATCTCTCGTTGTCTCGCGCGAGTTTAGCGAAGGATTCTCCCTTTTTGGCCGCTTCCGCGTATTGAGCGGCCAGCCGCTCGGAATCCTTTTTCAGCGTTTCGTACCGATTTTTCCAGTCGCTCAAAGCCGCCTCCTGCTTTTTAACTATCGTACTCGTAAGAAAAAGCTTTTTGGACAAAGTCTCGAGCGCCGCCGTGGTTTTCGAACGATCCTCGTCCATCGCGGCCAAAGAGCTTCTCAACTTTTTCATGTCCGATTTCAGCCTTCTGCTTTCAGCGTCGGTTATTTTCTTGTTTTTCAAAGCGGTTTCCAAATGAAGATTCGCCAACTCGAGATCCTTCAGCAAAAGCTCGTTTTCGTTTTCAAGCTGTTTCACGATGGCGGTGGAGCTCGTCTTCAATCTCGTCTCTTTAAGTTTGGCGCGGTTTTTCTCCAACTCCTTTTGGAGTCCGGCTATCTTCTTCGCCATTTTTTTCATCTCGTCGGTTTGATCGGTCAATTTGGCGGACTCCTTTTTCGTCGCCGTTCGTATCTCAACCATGCGGGCGTTGAGTATCTCTATTTGATCCTTCAGGTTTTTAATGGCATCGTCTAACAGTTTTTTCGTGTACTGCAGCCGCGTTCTATCTTTCGCGAGTTTCGCGAACTCTTTGCGCTCTTTGGCGAGAGCGACGCGCAAAGCGGCGTTTTCCTTTTTCAATTCGCCGAGCCCCAACAGCGTTTTGTCCAACAGTTGTTTTCCAGCTTTATCCGCCACCGCCGAAACCGAACGTTGCTGGAGACGCTTGTTGTCCGCCTCCAGCAGAGCGCATCGTTTCTGGAGACGGTTTTTCTCGCGGAGAAGACTGCTCGTTTCGTTCGATGATTTCACGTTTCTAACCGCCTCGCGTCTAGCCGCCTCCAATGAGAAGAGCGTCGTGGACAACTCCTTCCTGGTTTTATTCAGTTTCTCGATCAATTCCTCGATTTTTTCTTTGAGTTCAAGATTCTCCTTGTCGATATCGGTATCGGTCAGTTTTATGTTTTTCCTCGCCAACTCGGTCTTGATTTCCATCAGCTTGCGTTTGCATTCCTTGATTCTGTAGGAGATCAGCGAGGCGTTCCACTTAGGATATTTCAAGGCCACTTTCTCGAATATCGATTCGGCCATGTTGAACATCGTGTTGGCTTGACGCAACTGTCCGTTCTGAAAAGCCTTGTCGGCCTTCTCGAAGTATTCGAAGCCTTTGAGCCAGGTTTTCGTGGCGTCTTTTCTTTCCCGGGAAGAATACGTCGCCGCGAAAGTCGTCGTGGCGAGACATAAAACGAGAATCAGCGACGCGGCCTTGATTTTCTTCATTATTCATTGTCCTTATATGAGTTGTGGATTGAGAGAACAGTGTTTTGAGACATGCCGGATTCATGAACGAAACCTGCCCGCATGTTTGTGTGAACCAATAATCCTGAGCGAGTCGCAATGGTCGGCCGCCAATTTCAAGGCTTTTTTGACGACATCGTCGTCGCGGTTGCCTCTTATGTCTATGTAGAAAGCGTACTCGTTGGGAACGCCGTAGATCGGACGTGATATTATCCGCGTCAAATTCACGTCGTTGTCGCGGAAGGGAATCAGAAAAGAGCACAGACTCCCCGGGCCATGGACCAGTTCGACCGCCAAGCTGGTTTTATCTCCGTTGTTTTCCCCGTTCCGCGTCTCCTCGCTTGTCAATAGAATGAATTCCGTTTCATTCACTATTTCCTGTTCGACGGGATAATGCAAAACCTTCAAGTCGTATATCTCGGAAAGCTTTTTCGAACCGAGGACGGCTGATTTCGGCTCGCGGGCCGCACGCACGGCGCCTTCCGCTGTGCTAGAGACCTCGCGGCATTTGGCCGCCGGATAATTCTCTCTTATCCATTTCGAACAGTGTTTGAATGGAGCGAAATGGGAATATATGATTTCGACATCCTCGTTTCCGCGGGCGAGAAGAGCGAGCTTGACGATAAGAGTCATCGACTCCATTATCGTCAGGGCCGGGTCGTTGAGGAGTAGATCCACCGTGGAGGTGATAGTTCCGCCCGACGAATTCTCAATCGGAACCACGGCGTAGGCGCCGAGGGTTCGTTTGACATGCTCGCAAGCGTCGAATACGGTCGACGCCGGTATCATGCGGGTGTCATCGCCAAATCGCATAACGGCTATTTGATGCGTGTATGTGCCTTCCGGTCCGAGATAGGCGATCTCGTTGATGTCCATCGAAAACCTCCAAAGATAGTCAGGAAAAATCCAGCTTGATATTCTTCTGTTCCAGCGTAAAACCGCGGGGAGAATGTATATCATATACCCGTTCTTTCAATTATGACGGTAAAAAAATGATGAAATATGGAGTCGACATCTTCTCCAACACTTGCAATAATCGTGTTTTATGGAATAATATACACCGTGCGAGCGGAAATAGGGATTCCCGCTCCGGCGTCAAATTGGGAGAGCCATATGAAAATAGCATTCGCAATAGCTTTAGCCTGCGCCGCATGTCTGCCTGCCGCTTTAATGGGCGGTGACGATCAGCGAATTGTCCGTTTTTACGCGGGTGAGGTGCTCCGAGCCGAGCTGAAACCCGACGACGGCACGGTTAAAATCGTAAACGTCAACAAATTCGCGCCGCGCTCGAGGGTGACGGTTGATGTTGGGTACGCGGTGGTGACGGTCAGACCCGACAAGGGGCGCAGTTTGGGCATCTACGACTATTCGCTCGTCAACAGACGGCGGACCGCTTTTCCCTGCGTTGCCATAACGAATGAGTTCGGTGAGTATGACGCCTCGCTGCGAGAATTGCAAGAAACCAAACCTAACAAGCTATACAATTTTCTTTTCAGAGTGGAGATGCCCCGCCCCAATGAAAAACCTGAATACACATTGAGATTCAACTTGGTCAAAGGGAAAAATCGCGACCCGCGTCTTCTTTTCGTGGACGTGACGGGGCATCCCTACACGAAGATCTCGAAAATACCACTGGAAGGCATGCTCGGCGTGGTTCCCGATTGGCCCAAACCCAAGCCTGTCGAAAAACCCGAGCCACCCAAGAAAAAGGATGGTAAAACCGCGGCTCCAGCGAAAAAAGGCGCTGGAACATCCAAAACCAAACCTAAACCCGTAGGCAAAAAAACTCAACCTAAAAAGAAAAAAACAGTGGCGAAAAAAGCGAAATCGCCGAAAGCGAAAAAATAGAAAATAATGTTCGAAGTTGATATACAAAGAGATTTTTCGGCCGCCCATTACCTCCGCGGATACGAAGGGAACTGCTCCAAACTGCATGGACACAACTGGGTGGTCGACGCGGTAGTGGAAGCGTCGGAACTTGATGAACTGGGCATAGCCATCGATTTCAGAGTTTTGAAACGCGAGATAGACGCTGTCGTCGAGAAACTGGACCACTCCTGCCTGAATGATCTGGAGGCTTTTCTGGATGTCAATCCCACGAGCGAGCGGATCGCCGAATACGTCTTCAACGTCCTTTCAGACAGATTGAACTCCGACAGAGTCCGCGTGGCGAGCGTCAGGATCTGCGAATCCCCGGGAGCCGGCGCGACATACAGACCTTGACCCTCAACATCGCTCGACGCACCATTCAAACATCAATCTCAAACGCCGGGAGAAACCGTTATGGGAAATAAAATCGAATTGTATGAAAAAATGATTGGGAAGATCAATTCCGCGGAAATCGCTGATTGGAGCGACATAGCGAAATTTCTGACAGAGCGCGAAGCCACTGCGAGATCGACCTTTCCGGACGACGCGTCCTTCAAAGAATCATTGCGCTCGGGCATCGCGTTCCTGACTTTCGACTACGGCATAGACGGGGTCTCGATAGAAATCGCGAAATACGCAACCTGCTTCGAAAGGATTCTATCCGACGCCGACGGTTCCATTCCAGAGCTGCATTTCATCGGAGGCGATTTCCACGACAAAGCGGAGGCTGTTCTCAAAGACCGCTGGAAACGCTTCAGAATCGAGGGAATCAACGGCTGGTCGAAATGGTACGACGGAAAATGGTTTTCCAAGCTCTACTATGAAGATATGCCGGAAGGAAGCGACGCGTCCAAGACTATGGCGCGGGAAATGTGGAGGCAGACCGCGGTTTTTGCGGAGAAACTGGGTGGATGCATCGCCGAAAACGAGATCGAACTTCTGTTTCCGGTCAATCTCTTCTCGAATCCCGGCAATTTCGCCATAACCCTTGCCGGAATACTCGTTTCGGAGTTGATGGGAATCAGAGTGTTCAACTCCAACCACGACTTTTACTGGGAGGGCGGCGCGCCGGCATCCGAAAGAAAAGACGGAGAAAAAGGCCCCCGCGACCACTTTTTCAAAAACATGGACAACAAACCGTTCTTCTCGCTTTTCCAGAGTATGTACCCTTGGAACGGAGCCAACTGGGCGCAGGTGAACATCAACACCCAGCAATCCGAGGCGCTCAACGCCGAATATGAATTCCCGAAGGAGAAACTATTCGAGCTCTCGACATCGATCAGCGACGAGTTTTTCGCCGAATATACATTCGACGACATCATCCTAACGCGGAAGACTATGGGGCTCATCCTATCCGACGGCGCGGAGACTATAACTCCCGTACCCGTCGAATCGCACCTCGCGAATCTCGCGGATTGGATGAGCGACCAGAAACCGGTGGTCTGCGGCGCCCGCCCCGGCCTGACCCTCGATCCGGCCAATCCGAAACTGATCTACTGCCTGCAACCCACCCGAGTGGTCGCCAGGAAACGCATAGAAATGGATTTGACGCTGATCGAGAAGCTTCTGCAATCCTCGGCGCTGCGCGGAGAATTCGAAAACGATTCGGACCGCGCGTTGCTGCTTCACGTCACCGGGCCGGTGCCAATAGAGCACCAAGCCGATCTCGAAACCGTCCTGAACGCTTATTCGCATCTGATAAAAAACGTTCCAGCGGAAATCGCGGAACGCGTTTTCATAGCCTTCTCGGTCGGCACCGAAGACCATCCCTCGCTCGCTCCGGCCGGATTTGAACGTCTTCGCATAGAAGACATATACCGCCTCGCCACCGTAATCCTGTTTCCCAGCGAGACCGAGGGAAGAGGCTTGCCTATCATCGAATCGGCCGCGAGCGGTATTCCGATAGTCTGCAGCAGATACTATCCGGAGGACGTTTTCGCTGAGGTTGTCGGCGAGGAGCTGGAACCCGAAAAACGAATCATCTACACTCTTTTCCCGGACAACGGCTATCCCCAGTCGTTTTTGGACGAGGTTGCTGAATTGACGCTCGCCGGCAATGCGAATCTCGAAAGAGTCGCGCACAATAAAAAAGCCGTCGCCGCCAGATACGGAACAGGCGTGCTGGTCGGAACCTTCGAAAAGGTGCTGGAAACGCTTCGATGAGACGGAGAGTCGGTGAGAGGCTACTAGAGTAGGGCGGTGCGTCCCCGCCCGCCCATTCTCGTGATTCGCGAGGCGGGGAAGGGAATTTGCCGGGAAGCCGTCGCGACACCGCGTCATAAAGTCGCAGCGTTAAAAAGCATAGGCGTGGAGTAGGTCAATCTCGCCGACCGCGTCTCGCCGTAGTGCTAATACGAAGGCGGAGATTGCCCATGCTGGCGTGGCTGCTTTGAAACCGTGAGATTTAAGCTATTGCGCCGCCCGCATAGTTTTTCGGACCGGGATGGCGTGTGGGCGTGGTATTACGCAGCTTACACACTTGCACCGACGGTATCCGCATCAACAACGGAGGATACGCGCCAAAGGGAACGGGTAAAGTCTGTGACGGATCGAAATGCGCCAGAAACTCAATCGTTGGAACGTACGTGCCTTATATCTGGCTAGGAGGCGAGTCGCGGGAAATAAGCGTGTTTGGCAAAAACGACAAGGGGTGGATAAATGCGAAAGGAACTTCGTGTCAGGAGCTGGTCCGCTCGAATGGAACTCTCTGCTTATCGCTGAATCTTATCGCCAAACGACCGGAATCGAAAGCTCGTCGATAGTTCTTTCGAAAAAAGGATCGGCTATGATCGTTGTTTGCGATTATGGAAACGGAGGAGACGCGAAGCTGAAACTGAATCCCGCGGAACCTTTTCTTTTTTAGCTCTGTAACTCTCCTTGTTATTAGGGTTTGCTTAAGTAGGGATTCCTGAATTTTCGCATATGTTCATCCCTCGCTGATGACCGTCTTGGTCGTGTGTTTGGAAACGATGTCAACCCATTTCGCTATTTCCTCTTTTGGAGCGAATTTTTTATTCGGCAGAGGATACTCACCGCCTATTCGAACGCTTTTGGATTCTCCAAGCGGATGGTACGGATGCAATGTGATTTGCTTAACTCCCGGAAGCGAGTTCGAGATATCTCCGATTTCCTTTAGATGTTCGCCACGGTCGTTGAGTTCGGGAATAATCGGACAGCGCAGCCAGATTGACGCATTCCGTTCCGAAAGGCGTTTTAGATTATCAAGTATCAGTTGCAATGGAACGCCAGTGTACTGTTCGTGTCGCTCCGGATTAGTCTCTTTGAGATCGTATAGAAATATATCCACGTATCGCAACAGTTTCTCGTAACGCTCGAAGGGAGCGAATCCGCAAGTGTCCAAGCAACAATGCAACCCCATTTTCTGCGCCTTTTTCAGCAATTCGCGGGTGAACTCGAACTGCTCCATCGGCTCGCCTCCCGAAATTGTCATGCCCCCGCCTGAATTCTCATAAAACGGTTTGTCTTTCAGCACCTCCGCCAAAGCTTCGTCCACACTCATCTCCTTGCCGATTAGCTCAAGAGCGCCCGCATAGCATTCGGTGGCGCAGATGCCGCACGCGTCGCACATGTTCCGGTCGTACACGCGTTCCCCGTCAACCATTGAATGAGCGTGGTTGGGACAGTTCTCGAAACACCAGCCGCAACCAATGCACTTTTCGGGCATGAAGGATATTTCGGGTTCGGGTTTCCGCGACTCCGGATTGTGGCACCAGAGGCATTTGAGAGGACAGCCTTTGAGAAAAACGGTCGTTCGTATTCCGGGCCCGTCGTGTATCGCGAACTTTTTTATGTCGAAAACCAAACCACTTACCATTTCACATTCCTTGTAATCAAAAAATCAAGATTTTAACCACTAACCGACACTAACGGAACACTAACAATCAATCTTCGCTTCGCTCGGCGAAGCGAAGATACTGTTTTTTGCGAAGATACTGTTTTTTCTTGTTAGTGCCAGGTTAGTGGTTGAAACTCTTATATTAACTTATTCCGCATGGCATGTCCTAGTTAATACCTCTTGTTTCAATTCTGGGGAAAGGCGGTTGAAATACTCCGAATAGCCACCGATTCTTATTATAAGATCCTCGTATTTCTCCGGATGCTCGATGGCATCCCTCAGATGCCTAGAGTCGGCGACTGTTACTTGAACCATTATTCCACCCTCCGACATATAGCTTTTCAAAAGGGTTATTACTTTACGTCTGCCGGTCTCGTTTTCAAACATAGTTCCATCCAAGCGTAGATTGAATACCAAAGTTCCCAATCCCTTCTGCTGCGGAGTGCAAGTAGTCGACATTATCGTAGACGTCGGTCCTTTAATGTCGGTGCCCTGCATGGGCCCGTACGAGTCGGCGATCGGCGAGAAGGCCAGGCGACCGTCGGGAGTGGCTCCGATATCAGCTCCCTCGGCGGCGTAGGTTACGAACATTATCG
>JAADHT010000166.1:0-1952 GCA_013151705.1 Kiritimatiellota bacterium
GTTCAGCGCCTCGTTTCGCCAAAACGCCAATGCGAATTGAGTTGGAAGCTGTCTCCTCCGCAAAAAGATTCACGCATAAACTTATGATTGAGATAAATATAAACGCGCGTGCATTCTTAAAGAGAATTTGAATTAGTTTTTTTTCGCCAGCATAAAAGCTTCTTATCCTCTTTCCTCTTTTTGCAACCAACTAACGGTTAATGTGGCTCGTAAAAAACAAAAGTCAAAGTAATGGTTGAATAACTATCGCCCCTTAGTTTAGGCGGTTTTCCCGAGTTCTAATTGGATAAATCGGCAGCTTGCTTCTCCCCGCCCGGCGAGCCGTCGGAGCCGTAGGAGATTATCGTATAGCCGTTGGGATTGTCGGATGTCTTCTCGTAGATGAATTCATTGCCCCAGGGGTCTTTCGGTATCTCTTTTTTGTTCAGATACGGACCGTCCCACTTTTTGTCGCCGGTGGAGTGGATGAGCTCGTCGAGAGACTGTGGTAGTTTGCCAGTGTCTATGCGGAAAGTGGTTATGGCCGTGTCGAAATTCTGAATCTGCAGCTTCGCCGCCGCCACCTGTCCTTTTCCGAAGGACTTGGCGACGAAGGGTACCGCGAGGGCCAGCAGAAGCATCATGATTCCAATGACGACCATTATCTCCACGAGGGTGAAGAAGCGTTTTTCGATTTTAGCTCTTGATTCATTCATAAGTCGTTCAACTCCAGCATAGCCATGAAAATTGAAAGGACGACCGACGCGACGACGGCGGCAAGCATTAATATGACCGCGGGTTCGAAAATTGCAAGCAGTCTTTTAACGCGGTTTTGAAGAAGCGACTCGTAGTACGAGGCCGTTTCAGCGAGCATGCCACCCATATTCCCGGTCTCCTCGCCTATGCTCAACATGCGCACGACCGTTTTCGAAATGTACGGGCTTCTCGCCAAGGCGGTCGAAAGTTTCTCGCCGGAGCGCAGCTCGCCGGGAACTCCGGCGAGTGTTTCGCGGATTTTAGAATTTTGGATGACTTTGTTAGCGATCGTGACAGCGTTTAGCAGAGGAACGTAGCTCTGAAGCAGAACCGCCATTGTCCGTATGAATCTCGATATCTCAATGGTTCGGACGAGACCGCCCAGAACGGGAACGTCGAGCGCGAAACCGTCCCACCATTCCCTGGCGCGGCCGCCAGCTTGAATTTTAGAGACGAGAAAAAAGAGAGAGATTGCGGCCGCGACCCAAACAAGCAGCATAACGGGATGCGTGACGAAAGAGCTGATCCCCATCATTATTTTCGTCGGAAGCGGAAGCTCCCGACCCATGTCGATGAATATTTTCGAGAAGCGGGGAATGAAAACGGTGAAGAGAAGAATCACCACGCCGAAAGTGACGGAGAGTATTATCGCGGGATATATAAGACTGGTGATCAAGAAATCGCGCAGTTTTTTCCGTTCTTCGAGGAACTTCGACAATTCCTCGACGACCGTGTTGAGGGCTCCGGACTCCTCTCCCGCCTCCACCATATTCGCGTACAACGGAGGAAACTTGTTGCCGGCTCCGCGGATGAGCGTCGAGAATTTCTCGCCTTCATGGAGTCCTTTCCTCAAATCCGAGACCAGCTCGCGTTCAGCCGGATTTTCCGACGTCTCCACTATGATCCCCAAAGCGCGTTCCAGTTGAATGTTCGCCTTGAGAAGCGGCAACAACTGACTGGTGAACTCCGCCGGATCGAACTTCGCTTTTCCGCCGAGCAGTCTCGGCGATTGAACGGAGTCTCCGCGGTCAACCTCCCCCAGACATCTGATCGGAGTCAACCCACGCGCCCTCAGTTTCGCGAGGGAATCCTCCTCCGAGGCCGCGTCGATGAGTATCTGGGCGATTTTACCGTTCTTCGGATCGACGGCTCTGAATTTATACATTGCCATTGAAAACGACTCCCGCGATCTCCACTTCGGTGGTTATTCCTTCCGC
>JAADHT010000166.1:1978-16334 GCA_013151705.1 Kiritimatiellota bacterium
CTCATGCCGGATTCGCGTGCCGCGTCCGCGATGTCCGCGGCTCCCTGGTTTATGGATTCGCGGATCCGGTCGTCGATCACCATCAATTCGAAAATTCCGATCCGCCCCCTGAACCCGCGCCCGTGACAGACCTTGCACTTCCTCTCCTCCGCGCTTAAACCGCTTCCCCGGCATGTCTTGCATATCTTGCGGACGAGACGCTGCGACAAAACGCCAAACAAAGCCGATGAGACGAGAAACTTCTCGATTCCCATGTCCAAAAGACGGTTGACGGTGCCGGTGGCGTCGTTCGTGTGCAGCGTGCTGAAAACCAGATGCCCGGTGAGCGCAGCGTGAATAGCGATTTCCGCGGTTTCGCGGTCGCGTATCTCCCCCACGAGAATGACGTCCGGATCCTGTCTGACGATATGTCGCAGACCGCTGGCGAAATCCAATCCTATTTTCGGGTTCACTTGAATCTGCTGGATGCCGGAGGTCCTGTACTCGACGGGATCCTCTATGGTTATTATCTTCCTGTCCTGCGTGTTTATTTTGGAGATGACGCTGTACAGGGTCGTGGACTTGCCGCTTCCCGTGGGACCGACCACGAGCACCATGCCATGCGGCAGACCTATCAGCTTCTCGAACTCTTTCCGGACGGAATCGTTCATTCCGATCGATTCGAGATTGAATTCGATTACGTCTTTCCTCAATATGCGCAAAACAATACTTTCGCCGTTCATCGTGGGAATGGTGCTCATTCGAACGTCGATCGCGCCGCGTCCGATCTGAAGCTCCGTGCGGCCGTCCTGCGGAAGACGGCGCTCGGCGATATTGAGGCCTCCAAGAAGTTTGACCCGCGACGCGATGGCGGGATAGAGCGAGAGCGGCGGCGACATAACCTCCTCGAGACTTCCGTCTGTTCTGAATCTGATTGAGAGCCGTTTCTCGTCGGGTTCTATGTGGATGTCGCTCGCTGCCATATCGACGGCTCGGGCGAACATCTCGTTGACGAGACGGACTATTTTAGCCTCGCTGGCCATTGAGAGCAAAGCCTCCTCGCTTTCCGCGTCTCCGATGGCCGGTTCAACCTCCCCCGACTCGGCGGTCGCTTCCGTCGCGTCGGCGTATATGGAGTTGACTGTTCTGTCGATCCAGCTCCGTCTGGCGAGTTTGAACTCGAGATTCAACCCGCGGAGTTTCTCGAAAGTGTAGCGCAAATGGTCCAGACCGTATGGATCGGAAACGACGAGGAGCATATCGTTCCCCTCGTCGAAAGGACACGGAAGACATCCCCAGTAGGTTATGAAATCAAGCGGAATTCCAAACATCCGCGGAATCGCCGGCATCTCCTCCTCCTCGACCGCCTCCAAGCCGGTGGCTTTGGCGTACGCCGCCACCAAATCAGCCTCTGAGAAAGCCCCTCTGCCGCATAACTCCAAATCCAAAAGCCTCGGATTGGAATTCGCGTCGAGCGCGGCCTTGTAGTCGGGATGGAGTTTTGTCAGCTCGTCGGCGATCTTGCCGAACATCTCATTTTTCGTCCTTTCCGGCATCTTTTCTCTTCTTTTTCTTCTTTTTCACCGACTCGTTGAATTTTTTGATCAGCGCTATCGACTGCTTGTACCTGCTCACCATTTTTTGAAGATCGGACTTCTCCTTGATTATCGAGGCGGTTATCATAATGAGCAACTCCGTGCGTTCAATCTGTTTCGTGGAGTATCCCAACAGCGTCGCGAGAATGGGTACCTTCGCTATGAACGGCATGCTGTCGTTCTGGCTTCTGTCCGTCTCCTGGATGATACCTCCAACCAGCAAAGTGGATCCGTCGCGCATGGAAAGCGCGGTGACGACCTGCCTGTTGATGAAACTCGGATAAGACGTGCCGCCGGCGCTGACATCCTCGCCGCGCGCCGAGACAGTTTGATTCAAGTCGATCGTTATGAGTCCCCCCCTCGTAACCTTGGGGATTATTTTGAGAAGGATTCCGATTTTCTTGTATTCCACCTCGTTGCTTGTTGAGAGGGTGCTCGTGGTGTTCGTGTCGGAGAGAGTTCTGGTCACTATGGGAATCTCCTGCCCGACATCCAGCGTGGCGGCGGTTCCGCTGACGGCGGCGAGTTGAGGCGTGGCGAGAATCTTGAAATTTCCGGTTCCGGCCAGACCTCTGATGTAGGCGTATTTGTTCGCGCCGTTCCGAATGAGGTATTTGAACCCGCGCTCGTTGGGGTTGGCTGGCATTTGCGGAATGAGTCCGGAATAGTTAGTGCCGACTCCGCCGGTCTTGTTGCCTATGTCCAACGTTCCCGCCCATTCAACGCCGAATTCGGTGTTCTCTCCCAACCTTATCTCGGCGATGAGAACCTGTAGAAGAACCTGCGTCGGAATCGTGTCAAGTCTTTTGAGTAGAGCTTTTATCATCGCGTAGGTGCGGGGCGTCGTCCTCGTCACGATGCGGTTGTTCGAACCGTCGGCGAATATTTTGACCGGAACTTCGAAAACGCTGGCCGGCCCGTTCCCTTTTCCGGTGCCGGACGAGGAGCTTTTGACGACGGTAGTGGCTGTTTTGGATTGGCTGGAGGCTGAACCACCGGACCCACCGGAGCCGCCGCTCGTGTCCACCGTTGAACTAGACGAGCCGAAGGCGCCTTCCTGAGACACCGCCACGCCGTCAACCTTGAAAATCGTGGCCAGCACGTTTAGTAAATCCTCGGCTTTGCTGTTGATCACCTTGTATATGAAAACCTGCTCCTGGCTGCCGACGTCGGAACGGTCGAGAATCGAGACCCATTTGACGACCTCGTCCAACGCCTCTTGATTGGCGGCTGAAGCGACGATGACCTGCAGACGCTCGATTTGAGTGAGGTGTATCGCTCCGGGCTCGGCTACCACGTTGTCGACCGTCATTGGAAAACCCAGAACCGGCAGTATCGTCGCGAGTTCGGACACGATATGCTTCGACGACACGTTTTCGCAACGTATGACGGAACGCGGCCAGGACGTTCTGCGTTTGGTGTCGAGCATTTTGATGATTCCTTCGAGTTTACGCATGTTGTTAGGGGTGTCGACTATCATCAAAGCGTTCTCTCCCGTCAATTCCGTGGCCTTGGCGCCCTCCGTCAAAAAGTCGTTGATTTTGTCCAAAACGGTTTTGGCGGGCACGTTGCGGATATCGAAGATTCTCACGGATATGTTGGTGATGACGCCGTTCCTGGAAAAAACCTCATGCTCCCTGGACATTTTCGAGAACGGCATAATATGCAGTATGTCGTTTTCCGGCGAGCAGTACGCGCCCGACAACCACAGTATCTGCTCGAAAAGTCTCCAAGCGTCCCTTTTCGACATCATCACGCGTTTGTCGGAGGCCAGAGGATTCTGCACGTTTACGGTTATCGTACCCTTTACCGCCGGATCGACTATGTAGCTGAATCCCAAAAGGCCGGCGAACGCGGGTATGACGTCTTGTATGGAAACCGCGTCGAGATTCATGAAAATGGGCAGCTTGGAGTCGCCTTCGTTCTTCAGATACTTCTCGTAGAACGGAACACTCCCTTTCCGAGGGGATTCGTTTTTTTTCTTGAGCGAAAGCTTAATTTCGTCGCCACGCGATTCCGTGATCAACGATTTTTTCTGGTCCAATTTCACTCTTTCGTCATCAATCGTCTCATCCGCGGTTTTATTCCGCTCGGTTTTATTGGCGAACATTTCCAAATCCGCGGGTTCGGCGTCCTCCTCCTTCTTTTCAAGCAACGCGCAGGATGTCGCCAAAATGAATCCGGCCATCAAAATCCACCTTGAAGCATATCGAACGTAAAATTTTTCACTCAAATTCATTTTTCAACTCCGGAAAAAAAACGCGCCGCCTCGGAATCGGATACTACGACGACTTGAATGTATCCATTCAACAATATCTCTCCCGGCCGTCTTGGATTGACCGGTCTCAATAAAAGACTTTTCCAATAGACGCGGGGCGTCGTATTCTCCATCGCGGCGATGAAACGAACTATGGATTTGAATGAAGCCTTGCCTCTGACACTCAAGCCAACCAATGACACTCCGTCCGCAACTTTTGTCGACCGCGCCGCCCCCACGGAAGATAAGGCGAACTCCGCCCCCTCGGTGGCGCTGTCTATCAGCCTTTTCATACCCAACGCAGGTTCGCCGTCGCAATCCTTCAACCAAAGCTCCTTCGATCTGGCTTTCAAGAGTTCCCTGTGTCGTCTCAATTTGAATCGCTTGTTAAACGAGGCGAGCAACGCGCGCTGTGAATGGTCAAGCTTTTTCCTGGCGTCGCCGATTTCCTCGTCGCCCGGCCAAAGAAAAGTAATATAGCCGCTTATCTGATAAACGCATACAACGCAAATCAAAAAAAGAAGCACAAAACCGGCGATGTACCTGCCGCGCGCCCTGCTGAACTCATCTCTGAATTTATCAAACATTCCTCTCTCCATCTAATCCGTCGCCCGAAACCGGAATTTCCCGTCCAGTTTCGCAAGTCATCGAGCCTTTTCCAAAGCTCCGGTCGTCATTTCAAGATGCAGATAAACGCTTTCAGAACCGTCCGATCCCCTGCGCGTGTTCGAATTTTTCACCTTAAACAATTTCGACTCGTTCACCGCCTTCATTATTTCGACGCGCTTGCCTTTAGGGGCTCTTAAACTGATGTCCAAAGACGAACCGCGGGCCGAAAAGTTGAGCAGCCAGACATCTTTCGGAATGATTTTGGTCAGCTCATAGAGACATCCGGTTATTTCGTGGATGCCGGGATTGGCGCCCGCTATTTTCAGGACGACGCTCTTTTCGAAACGGGCAAGTTCGGCGTTCTCAACCTTCAACTCCGATATCCGTCGTTCAACCTTGGTGTTTTCCGCGTTCAACGCCGCGAGTCGGGACCAATCGTCCCACCATTCGCGGACCGTCAAAACGCAACTCAAGACAACGATCAAAAACAGCAACGCGAAAAAGATCAACCGCGACCTTTTGAAACGCTCGAAACGCAACTCCCTCGGCAGAGGGATGAAGCAACGCTTGTCCGCGGCGAAATTCGAGCTCAACGCGTAGGCGGCTTGCAGCATACCGGGAATGAAACTATCTAATTCACCATTTCCTATCGCGGCAGACAACTTCGTTTTTTCGTATCCCATGGCGACCGCCAAGTCCAAGGAGTTTTCAACCCCGCGTTCATCGGACGATTTCATCGGCCGCATTTGACGGTTCGGACCATCGCCGACCATCGAGAAACGATAGCTGGATTCGTCCCCTGGCAGGTTGAATTCGTCGAACTCGGACAAAAGTGGATCCAGCAACATGCATGGATGCGCCAACGCGTCGAACCGGAATCCGGCGCTTGTGAAATCCGTCAGCAACTCACTCCAAACCTTCCTCGACACCGCGAAAATCCTCACGGGAAATCTTGACGCTTTGGAGTTGTTGTTTTTCGGCGCGAGTTTGCGAAACCCGAAAACCACGTCGCCGCTCTCGCATGGCAGAAGCCTTGACAACTCGTATTTAATGGCCTGCCGCATATCGCCTTCCGGCATGTTTGGGATATTCAGGTCGAAACAGACGCATTCATCGTCGAAATCCCCGCCGACGATCAGAATATCAGTGGACGATGTGAGCAGACGGGTCTCGACAGCCGCCAAAACAGCCGCCAAACCTCCTCCTTTCTCGAAGGAGGCCGATGAATTCTCGGCCACCTCCAAAAAACCGTCCCCGCCTTTCACCACCCTCGTTCCGACGACCAAGCCGTCGCGGCGCCAGAAAAGCGATACGCATTCTTTCGCATCCCAAAAACCCATCATTCACCTTTTATTCCGCTTAAGCCTCTCAAGAATCCGCAGACGCTTCGCCTTCAACTCCTCCGAAGTCGCGGGTCCCGCGACTTTTGCGGAGCCGGCGCGCCCCCGACCACGTTTCAGAGACTCGGGAGGGGGCGTCCCCTGTAAAGAGATGACCTTGCGCTCGACCTTCCTTCTTTTTTTGCTGGCGGAATCGTTCCGGTCTAAAGTCAATGTCAATCTGGAGGCCCCGCTCCCCAGCACAACCGCCCCATCCTCGGGAGAAACCTCCAGCAACTTGTAGTCGCTCCCCCCGATTCTCGATCCCACTGAATAAAACTGCCGTTTGCCCTTTTTTCCCTTGGACGAGATAATGAACGCCCCCTTGACCCCTCCCATCACGCAGATGCCCGCCAACTCGAACCGGGCGGCTGTACCACGTGATGACGATTTCGCGGCGGTTGGCGGCGCGTCCCCGCCGGCGCGTCGCGGCGAAAATATGTCGGAATCGATGATCACCGCGATATCCGATGATGTCAGGGCAGCCATCCGTCTCGGAAACAAGTCGGAAACGACGAGACCGGAATCCGGTTGGCTGGGCGTGTTGCCCAACACTTTTTCGGGTGTCGGAGGTGAATGCGCGAAAATCGCGGCCGTTAAAACCACAACCGCGACAATCGCCAATCCATTCAAAAACATGAAAAGTTTCTTCAAAGCGCGACACTCCTCAACGTAGAAAACGCCACTCGTAATACTCCAAGTTCTTTCGGGTCGCCAAATAGCGGTTCACGCGCAATATCACGGACAGAACCCTTACCCCGCCATCCATTCCGACAGGGGCCTTGACGAGAAGCGCGTAGCAACCCGACTCGCGGAACGCGAAACGTCCGCGCAGGCGTCCAAGCAATCCTACCGGAAGGTTTTCCGACAGCGGCTCTTTGGCTCTCGTCCAAGCCGAACGCGCCTCGACCGCGGCATCCACCTCGGTGTCGCTGAGTTTAGCGAAGGCCCTCAACTCTTTTCTCGTGGCTGAAAAGAAATTCACCCGACCTCGCGGCTGAACAAGCCCCCGCGGGGCGACAACCCTGAAATCCGACATCCTCCCGTAGTTGTCCGGTTTGAAAAACTCCGAACATCCAGGTGTCCAGCAAATCTCCCATTTGTAGCGAATCGGACCGTTTCTGGGCAATGGATATTTTCCGGCGGCTGAATAATCCGCTCTCTCGCGGCCCCCGTTCTGACGAGACAGATCATTCGTATCGACATAGTCTCCCAACGCGTTCAAAAAGGATTCATACCGTATGCGCCACTCATTGTCATTCCGGTACGAATAAAGAAAAGCGCGGAGCCGGATATTGGGGGAAGTACCCGAGACGTCCACTCCGGAAGCGGCGTCGCTCAGTGATACGGACACCGTCGCTCCGTCCTCGCCGACGAACTCGTACTCAGTTCCGTCCGCCGGATACCGCGGAGCGAAATCCTCAACCTCGCCGCCCGTTCCAAGAACCCGATTGGGATGTTTGGCGATGTCGTCGCGCAGAAGCCAAATCATTCTAGCCGCCGCGCCCTCCGCCGAATAGGACGCCATCACTCTGCCGGACTCGACGGACGACAGCCTGTACGCGCTCTTCGAATAAGAAACCATCGACAACGCAAGCAGACTCACAAGTGCGATAAGCCCCAATGCGATGATCAACACCATGCCATCCTCGGAAGTCTCAACGTCTCTCATTGCTCCTCCTTCCGTAGGACTCGTCGTTCCCGGCGCCGGCGGTCCGCCTCAGCCAACGCGCGACGCGCCCGTCTTTCCAAGTGATGACCATCTGCAAGGCCACGGGAATGTTCCGCCGCTCCTTCTCGTCCCAGTCCGAATCCCAAATCAGATTCCCGTCCGAATCGAAATCGGCATATGTGAACTTCAACTCGGTCACGTCCCGCGTCAGAACCTCCACGCGCTTGGGAACGGTCTTCGAGTCCCAGTACAGAATTGGCGTGTCCCCGTATTCCGCCAGCAGCCTCCCGCCGTCGAGACGCAGAACCATAAACCTGACGCCCCCCTCGGCTACGGTGTTCACCGCATGCGCGCTGGCGAAGATCACGCGGTCCGGATCGCCAAGGAACACCTCTCTTTTTTTCCTGTTCTCATCCCTCCATTCAAAAGGTATGATGTTTCTGAAATTCGATTCAACAACCTTGTCTATCAATATCAGACGAGTCAATCGTTCGCTGTTCGAACGACACTTCTCCCACGAGCGCCGGACCGCCGCCAACCCCGTTCCGGCGACGACAAGCACAAGCGCCAATATCGCGACCGCCAACAAAATCTCAACGAGCGTGAAACCGGCCGTCAACCACCCCCCGGGTGGAAATTTCAAAAACCCAAAAAGACCGGATGAGCAAACTCCGCCTCCTCGAATATCGGACGGTTCCCGCGTTTCTGCAACCAAATGTTCAAAGAACGTTGACATTATACAATGTCTTCGACTTTCAACCTCACGGTGTGGAATCCATTTTTTCATTCGTATCCCCATGCGGCTGATCTTTATTCAGACTCGTTGGAACAATACTTCCGATAAAACGTTTTTCAAGTTCCCAACAATCCACAGAGTCCGTGCTGAAGGAAATGCCAATACGAGCGCTCCGCGCCGGATTGGCGGTGGTGGCGCCGTCGAAAAGACGCGGACGTCAACCTTGACCGCGGAAATTATGGATCCATAACTTGGGAAAGAAAAAAATATCCGGTATTGAATTAAGAGAAATGAGAGATAGGTTCAACAGCAGTATTGGCTCGGGATTAGGAAGAAAGGCGGGTTTCCGCGGAAATAAAGGAGTAACGACATTGAGGAACGAACTAAAAGCGCTGGCGGCAGTGGGGGCGATCGCCATGCTGGGATTTGGATGCGGTAAGGCTGAAAATAAACCAGCCGCTCCTGTCGCAAAGCAGCTTCAAACGCAAGTTGAGGAAGAGGCGGCGGCCACCGACAAGCCCCCGAAAGCTGATGCGGAAGCTGTCAAGAAAACAACGAAGAAAGCGCTTGACAATCCCACGCCTCAAGTGTCGAAAAGCGGAATCGACCACTAATGCTTCACGGATATTCACAAATCATAGCGACCGCGATGGTCGCTATGTTTTTATTAATTGACGGCAATGCCCGCAAAAAAAAGATCGGTAAGCCCGAGTCGACGCCCAATATTGTAACCGCCGATATTCAGGCTGGTATTGAAGCCCACATAGCGCGAAAGGCCAAAGAAGGCGACGGTTATTTCCGACTCGACATCGATGGCGCAACGCGTATGTTGCGGCTTGTTAAAATTCATACAGAGTACTTGGCGTCTATTGCTTACCATGAAACTGCCTGCGTGGATTTAGTGGATACCAATGGCGATGTCTTTGATGTCGACTTTTTTATGCATGGCAATCCTGGTAGTATGGTGGTGAGCAAGACCAAGCCGCACAAATTCAATGGCAAGCCATACTTTTTCTGGAAGCAGAATGACGATGAGACTTGGGGCAGAGTCAAATTAAGCCAAGCATCCGGCAAACTTATGGGAATCATAGTTCCCAAAGATTCTTTTGAATTCCGATATCAACTGACCTTACCTGAGATTTCAGGCAAAGCTCAACTCTGGATTCCATTGCCTCGCACAGACAGATTCCAAAAAATCAAAATAACAAAAGTAATCGAGCCGAAACCACATCGCATACTTGCCGACGGCAAATACGGCAACCAGGTTGTGTACTGGGAATTAGACTCTTCCGCTGGCGGCCGGAATGTGGATTTACGCTATGCTGTGGACAGGATTGAAGTCTCCGCCTACAAAGACAAGACAAGCAATCCGAAGGATTTCCTTTCTCCAAATCTATTGATACCAAGAAACAGCCGATTTAAAGACATTGCGACAGAAACCACTAGAAACGACCATACTGATTATCAGCGGGCCAAATCGCTCTACAAGCGCGTGATAAAGGATATCCGCTATGCAAAAGCCGGAAAAGGCTGGGGGCAAGGCAACGCCGAATATGCATGTGACGCTCGACATGGCAACTGCACCGACTTTCATTCATATTTCATTGCTCTCGCGCGATCCATCAATATCCCGGCTCGCTTTGCCATCGGAGCGGCCATTCCATCCAATCGTAATGATGGCGGTGTTGACGGCTACCACTGCTGGGCTGAATTCTTCGCCGATGGAAAATGGTGGCCGGTAGACATCAGTGAAGCTGATAAATATTCACGCCTTGAAGAATACTACTTTGGGCACTTCCCGGCGAATCGCATCGAATTAAGCCGCGGTAGAGACATCGAGCTCGATCCCGGGCCAAAGTCTGGGTCCATCAACTTTCTGGCATATCCCATATTGGAAGTGAATGGTCGACAGGTCAAAGTTCCCGTCATCTTCTCATTCAAACGCAATAAATGAATTCAATGAAAACAAAATAAAAAACATTCAATTTTCTAATTTGCGGATTACATGGCGGAGTAACAGTCGTAGGTTGTCGGAGCGCGAAAGAAGCTTACTCGAAAATTGAATTCGAATCTCGAAATACGCCTTGCGCAACGAAACCCGTTGCTCATGGAAGGGGCGCTCGGGATCTCGCCGCGTTGGAGGCGAGGACGCTCCGCGATATCGCGGTTTGCGCCGAGGTTAAAAGGATGATGATGGATGTGATCCGTATCTCCTTTTCGGTGGCGCTGGATGGGAGGGTGTCGTCGCCTATCCAATCCGTTTTGCCGGGAACGCCTTCGTACCATGCCGGGCCGCCCAATTCGCGCCCCCAAGCACCGGCGACCGCCGCCTCGCTCCATCCGGAATTCGGGGCTCGCTCACCTTTTCGAACAGAGTCCAGTTCGCCCCAGCGCCAGAACTTGATCGAGATCCTTGTCTCCCCGTCCGCTCAGGTTCACGATGACTATTTCGTTTCCGTCCATCTCCGCAGCGTGTTTAATCATCCAAGCTACGGCGTGGCTGCTTTCGAGTGCCGGCAGAATACCCTCCAGCCGATTCAGGAGAGAGTACGCCTCCAAAGCCTCGTCGTCCGACACTCTGTCGTATTCGGCTCTGCCGATCTCGCGGAGCAACGCATGCTCAGGACCGACAGCCGCGTAGTCCAAGCCGGCGGAAACGGAATGCGTCAAGGCTATTTGTCCGGAATCGTCTTGAAGAACGTATGTGCGCGTTCCTTGCAGAACCCCGGGACGTCCACCGTCGAATCTGGCGGCATGCTCGCCCAAGGCGTTTCCGCGGCCACCCGCCTCCACTCCCATCATACGCACGGAAGCGTCATTCAGAAATGGATGGAACAACCCTATGGAATTGCTGCCTCCACCCACGCAGGCCACCAGCAGATCGGGAAGCCGTCCCTCTTCCGCGAGAATCGCGTACCTGGCCTCGCGGCCGATAACGGATTGAAAATCGCGGACGATCATCGGGAACGGATGAGGGCCGAGAGCGGAACCGAGAACGTAATGCGTGGTAGAGCTATTCGCCACCCAGTCGCGGATAGCCTCGCTCACGGCTTCTTTGAGGGTGCGTTGTCCGGCGGTGACCGGACGCACCTCGGTGCCGAGCATCTCCATGCGCTTGACGTTCACCGCCTGACGCGCCATGTCCACCTCCCCCATGTAGACGACGCATTCCAGTCCGAATCTGGCCGCCGCCGTAGCCGTGGCCACGCCATGCTGCCCGGCTCCCGTTTCGGCGATGATCCGTTTTTTACCCATTCTTTCGGCCAGAAGCATTTGCCCGAGGGCGTTGTTTATTTTATGGGCGCCGGTATGGCATAGGTCCTCGCGCTTCAAATATATTTTCGGTCCATCGAGATGTTTCGTCAGACGCTCCGCGAAATAGAGCGGCGTGGGACGCCCGACGAAATTCGCCAAAAGCGAGTCGTACCGCTTTGTGAAAGCCGGATCGGCAACGGCGGCGGCGTAGACGCGTTCAAGCTCCGACAACACCGGGATCAAAGTCTCGGGGACGAATTTGCCTCCGTAGGGGCCAAAATGCCCCCCGGCATCGGGAGATGGCGTGTTTTTTGTCTCAAATGTGTTCATTTAAACATCCATTACTATTCATCGTTCATCGTCAAAACGCTATGAACTCCAAGTTCTCACGCTTTGTGATTCGCTATGCGGAAGATGGGCGGGCGAGGACGCTCCGCCCTACTAATCCCCGACTCACCGTTTCTCTATTTCTTCTTCTTCGGCGGTTTGGTGTGCACCAACCAGTTGCTTCCGGAAAAGCTTTTGACATCGCCATTGACGTAAAGAACGTTGCCGAAATTCTCATGGTTTTCCGGTTTGCTCCAAGCGATGGGGGTATGCGGATCCGAGTATTCGGAAGACAGCCCGCCGACGTAGACGTAATCGCACGCCTCTTCGGTGATGGGAGCGTTTGGGGCGGCGGCGACATGTCCTGTGGAGGGACACGCGAATATCTGCGGAATCTCGATGATCCCGTTTTTCCGCAAGTCATCGAGTCCGGCGGCGCCGCTTTTCTCCGGGAACTTCGTTTTAAACACGTTGGCGTACATCAAAAGAGCCGTGCCTATCTGTTTGAGGTTGTTCGCGCAGGCTTTTCTGTTCCTCTCCTCTCTAGCGGAATCGGCGATCGTCTTTTTCTTTTCAACGACTGATGCCTTTTCCGCGGTTTCAACGACTGGAGCTGGTGTCTTTTTCGGGATGGCGGTTTGTTTACCATTAGCGTCAGGAGCCAGCTCTTTTTGAACGTCCACAGGTTCCGTCTTGTTTTCAGCCGCCGCCGGCTTGATGGACGGTTTGCTTTCAAACAAAGAGGCTTTCCGCGCGCCCACTTGAGCGCATCGTCCGGATTGATTCCGCGAATAAACGAAAAAGGCTATTCCAAACGCCGCCATGAGGACAACGACGGCCAGCGCCATCAGTGGCGTCTTCGACTTCGCCGTTTTGGCGGCGGCGGGTCCGGCTTGTTTTTCGGCGGATGCCGCCGGCATGGATATGGCCTGCATTTTATAGCGGCTGGTGCTCATGTCATCGCCGGATTTCACAGTTCCACCAGCGGCTGGATGTATAATCGAGTCCAAAGCGGCGATGGCCTCGCTCCATGAGCCATATCTGTCCGCGGGTTGTTTGGCGAGCATGTTGTCCAACACGCTCGAACAGGCCTCGGTCACATCCGGATTGACCGATTTTATCGGCGGATGCGCTTCGGCGACCTGCGCCCGAAGAATCTCCATTTTGGCTTTTCCCTGAAAAAGTGGAGCTCCGGCGAGAAGCTGGTAGAAGACCAATCCGACGCAATACATGTCCGAATGGAAATCGACGGAATCGCCTCGGGCCTGTTCCGGACTCATATACAAGGGATCGCCCACGGTGAACCCGTCAACAGTCAATTTTCTGTCGGATGTCAATGATTTCGCCAAATCGAAATCGGTCAATTTCGGAATATTGCCTTTGGAGACGAAAATGGTGTCCGGACAAATGTTTCTGTGAATAAGTTTGAGCTCTCTCCAAGCGTAGTCGAGAGCGGAGCAGAGGGATTGCACCAAGCGCGCGCTCTCCAATTCGTCCAAACGTCCGCGGTGTTCCAAATACTCGTTCAGAAAGAAGCCCTTTTCATGGCGCGAGACGAGATATTTGACTCCATTGTCGTCTCCGGCGTCCAACAAAGGAAGGATGTTGGAATGTTTGAGTTTTTTCGCGAGTTCCGCGCTCTGCAGGAATCGAGCGACCATTTCCGGATCGTTTGACGACGCGGCCGGAATGACGCGTATCACAACGTCGTCTCCAGTTTCGACGTCCCGACCCGAATAGACGGCGGTCCCGAGAACGCTTTTGCCTTTCTCGTCTAGAATCTCGTATTTATCTTTTATCTTGGTTCCCTTCGCAAAATCAGACATAGTCTTCTCCCTGTATGAAAACAGTCAAAGCGTCAACTTTTCTCTCTTCCATCCGAAAAACGTATCAGCTACCGCATTCAGTAACATAGCGGGAATTCCGGAAAAATAAACGAATGAAACGATATTTGACATCGATAAGACGGTTTAACAGGGAAGGGCTCTATGGTTGCGAGACCTCTTTGAGCAGCGTCTATTCACCGCGGCCGCCCGTGCGGATGGCTTTTCTCGTGGCGTGATACAGACCGTTCTTGAATTTTATCAGTTTGTCGTCGTCAAGCACGACATCAGCGGATGAGACGGCTTTTTCAAAGATTTTCTTCAACTCATCGTTTCCGCGGAGTTCGCGTCCGGACACGCCTTTGGAGATCAACTCCATGATTCGCGAACGAATTTCATTTTTGTATCTCAAGACTATTTTCGCCAAAACCCCGGCTTGCTCATTGGTCAAATCCAGTCTGTTTTTCAATTTGCCGGCCATTATACTCAATTTCTTGTCTTGCCAAGCGTTTCGCGTCTCTTTCGGTTGTTCAGAGTCCGCTGCCGTTTTCTCGTCCGGCTCAGGCGGTTCCCCTTTCGCCTGGTCTTCTCCATTCCCCGAAACGGACATTGCGTCTTTGGATTCAACGGGATCTTCGGTGCTCCGCCGCTTGTTCCGGGTGTCGATAGCGCCAACAGGAGGAGGTGCTTCCGCCGCGTTCGTCTAGTTCTGTGTTGACGCCGC
>JAADHT010000065.1 GCA_013151705.1 Kiritimatiellota bacterium
ATCCATCAATTTCTATAAAGACGTATTAGGGTTTGATGTAGAATACAAAAATGGACCGCCTGTCGAATATGCTCCGCAATAAAGAAAGCGTCACTCTTGTCATCCGTGTTTTTCAGACCGGAATACTGTTCCATAGCTGCGGGATTCGCAAGTTTCACTTTGTCTTTGAATCCATTCTCCACAAGGCCGTCCACAAGCCAGTACCAGTTGTAGGTTGATTCTACCGCAATTTCTTTGATTTTTTCTTTGTAGGGCTCCAAAGCATGCAGAATTTTCCCCAATTTGTTCGGAATACGCTTCCCAAATACTCTTTTTCCCGATTTTTCTACGATCCCGTAGAAACCATTGTTTGAATGCAGGTCGATTGCGCAGTATAATGTTTCCATTATAAGGTTCTCCTTGTTTTGCTATCCATTGTTATTTTGGCGAATAACTAGACCCTGCTCGAAAAGGTCTCGCAGCCATGTGGACACTTATTTCGAGTGTGAGGCCTTTTCGAACAGGGTCTAAGTAAACCTTTTGTTCTGACACACAGGATGAGAACCTCGGACTTCTGAAATTAGCCATCTCCCGCGCTGCGAAACCATAGTCCTCGCGACTTCCCTCCATAAAAAGCGCGGTACATGGATGCTTTCATCATACCCCATTAATCCCAATTTGGCCCATACGGCCCGTCACACGACCATGAAAACATATTTGTAATATTCATTTCGCAATGTATTGTCACTTTCAGACCGTTTTGGATCCCGAGTCAAAAGTATTCAAAGGCGTAATGCGAAACACAATGTTACAGACAATAAACGCGACTTGTTTTCCCGTGTTGGCGTTCAACGAGCCAATAATGCGATTATCCTATCCCCTCGCATTCCAGTTCTCCGACCACATTTCGGAGATTGTAACTTTGACAATATCAATAACAGCGCTTCTCACAGCGATATTGCTCACCTTCGCAAACGCGGCCAAACTAAAAAGAAATGAGACGAATCTCCGAGTTACCCTGCGCTCAATCGACGATGCCGTTATTTCAACCGACCTGGCGGGCCTGGTTACCAATTTGAATCTCGCCTCGGAACGCCTCACAGGCTGGAAAACATCCGAGGCGATCGGGCGCCCCCTCTCCGAAATATTCAACATAGTCAACGCCGACACGCTGGAACCCGTTGAGAATCCAACGGAACGGGTATTGGCGACTGGAGCCACAGTCGGCCTCGCCAACCATACGATTTTGATATCGAAAAATGGGACCAAACGGCAAATAGCCGATTCCGCGGCACCGATCAAAATGGAAAACGGAAAATTAATCGGCGTAGTCATTGTTTTCAGGGATGTCGATAAGGAATACAGGATGCAAGCCGAGTTGATGGTGAGCAAAGAGAAGTACAGACTCATTTATGAAACATCCGGTGACGCTATAATGACAATCGCTCCGCCTGAGTGGAAATTCACATCGGGCAACGCGCGTATCATAAAAATGTTCGGCGTAGCCGACGAAAACGAATTTCTCACGTTAAAACCCTGGGATCTTTCTCCCAAGTTCCAACCGGATGGTCAACGCTCTCTAACCAAAGCCCAGGAAATGATAGACAAAGCGATGGAACTCGGTGAACATTCCTTCGACTGGACGCATATAAAACTTCATGGAGGCGAATTTTTCACAACGGTTCTTTTGAACAAAGTGGATTTGGACGGCAAAGTATTCATCCAAGCCAGAGTCACGGATATAACGGAAAAAGTGAAAGCTGAACGAACTTTGCGGCAAAACGAGGAGAAATACAGAATTCTTTTCGAAAACTCCAACGACGCGATGCTTATCCTCAAAAACGAAAGATTCATTGATTGCAACGCCGCCACAGTCAAAATGCTCGGATACGAAAACAAAGAGGAGATATTAAACACGCATCCATCCGAATTATCACCCGACACCCAACCAGACGGGACGTCATCGCGAGAAAAAGAGAGGAGGATAACGCGATTGGTTTTGTCGAAAGGGAATCATAATTTCGAATGGAACCACAAAAGAAAAAACGGAGAGATTTTCCCGGTTGAAGTGTCTTTGACGGCAATCACCTTCGCCGGTGAGACGATCATTCACACGATATGGCGGGACATAACCGAACGCAAAACCGCGGAAAAGAAGCTGAAGGGAAGTGAGGAACGCTATAAGAATCTGATCAACAACTCGATAGTCGGTGTTCTCGTCGCCGAAGTTGAATCACGACGCGTCAAATTCGCGAACCAGGCCGCTTGCGACATTCTGGGGTACTCTTTGGAGGAGTTGCTTGGGTTGAACGTTGACGATTTGCACCCGAAAGAACATTTAAATGAAATTTTGAGAAACTTCGAAAATCACTCAAAAGGGAAAATCGAAGTATCACCAAGTACACCATTTCTGAGAAAAGACGGTAGCGAGGCCATAGTCGATGTCAGCGGCAACAAAACCATTATCGACGGGATCAGTTGCAATATCGGAATGCTCGTCGATGTAACCGACAGGAAAAAAGCGGAACAGGAACTTATAAAAACGCAGAAACTCAGAAGCATAGGCTCATTGGCCGGTGGAATCGCCCATGATTTCAACAACGTTCTCTTGGGAATTTTCGGTAATTTGGCATTGGCCAAAATTAGCCTCGAAAGCGACCACCCCGCCACCGAACTGATATCCGACGCTGAAAAGGCGATGGAAAGGGCGAGGCGGTTGACGAATCAGCTCCTGACGTTCTCAAAAGGCGGAAGCCCCGTGAAAGAGGAAGTGCGACTGGAAGAGTTGATTGCCGGAATAACCTCGTTCAATCTTTCAGGCAGCAATGTGAAAGCCGTTATAGATTGTCCTGAAAACATCCATTCCCTGGAAGCCGACAAAGGACAAATAGAACAGGTGATTTCAAATCTTGTGATAAACGCGGATCAGGCGATGTCAGACGGAGGCTCCATTTTCATAGATTTGAAAAACACGACGATTCCAGAGGAAAATCCTCTGCGCATTGAACCTGGTGAATACGTGAGGATAAAAGTGCGGGACGAAGGTTGCGGAATACCGCCGGAAATACTCTCCCATATATTCGACCCGTACTTCACAACGAAAACAACCGGCAGCGGAATAGGTTTGGCGACGGTTTACTCGATCGTCTACAAACACGATGGACACATAGACGTGGATTCAAAGCTGGGGAAAGGCAGCGAGTTCACTATTCATCTTCCCGCCGGAACCGCCATCCCGAAAAAAAGAGACAAAAACGATCAAATCGCGGCCGACGGCTCTCTCAAAGGGGCGAGAGTGCTCGTTATGGACGATGAAACATATATTCGCGAACTCGCCTCGAAAATATTGAGAAGACTTCAATGTCAGGTGGAGACGGCGGTGGACGGACGAGGGACACTGAAAACATACAAAGAAAACATGGACGGTGAAACGCCTTTCGACGTTGTCATTATGGACCTGACAATCCCAGGCGGAATGGGAGGGAAGAAAACCGTTGAAAAGCTTCTTGAACTTAATCCAAAAGCGAAAGTAATCGTCTGCAGCGGCTACTCGACGGATGAAACACTCGCGAACTTCGCGGAACACGGGTTCAAAGGAAAATTAAGAAAACCCTTCACAATAGAAAGCCTGGCCAACGAACTAAAACAAGTATTATGAAAAACACGATCAAATTGACGCTTATGACAATATTGTGCGTTCTTCCGCTATCCCTGCGAGCTGAATTCGAACAACCTTTCAAATGGGACATCCATTACGACTCGGAAAAGAGAAACGCGGTAGTCGAAGCGCGCGTCCCCGCCGGATACTATCTATACGAGAAATCGACCAGAATAACGTTCACGGCTGCCGGGAAACCTCTGAAGCCATCGAAAACTCCTGTTGCCGTAGACCACGAAGACGACTCCGGCACCCTGAAAATATACTCCGCCGGCGACTGGAAATGGTTATTCCCCGCACCCTCGGGAACCGAATGCGTGGCCAAAATCGAATTTCAAGGTTGCCGCGACAAAACCGCCGACTCCTCGGCTATATGCTTCATGCCCGACACCATCACATTGAGACTCGCTCCCGCCAAAGCCGGTGAGCAAAAACAAACGACGCATCCACCATCCAATCCCACACGCGCGTCAAGCGACATCTTTTCAGGATTCCTCGTCGAAAAAACCGGCGGCGGCTTTATGGAACCAGAGACTTTTCTAGCGTTCCTAGGCACCACGGCGACTGAAAACGACGCGCGCCCGAAGACAAGCGATGACGACGCGCTAAACCTCGATAAAATGGGAATCTTCGGACTCGTGATATTCATTCTGCTTGGAGGTCTGGCACTCAATCTGACTCCCTGCGTCCTACCGATGATGCCGATAAATCTGGCGATAATCGGCGCCGGAGGAGTCGGAATCTCCAAAAAGACCGGATTCATCCGCGGAGGCGTGTATGGGACAGCCATAGCGCTCTCCTACGGGATACTGGGGCTTCTCGCGATGTTCGCGGGCGCTAAATTCGGTTCATTGAATTCGTCGCCTTGGTTCAATCTGGCGATAGCTGTTGTTTTTCTGGTGTTGGCGTTGGCAATGTTCGACATCATAACAATCGACTTCTCCAGATACAGGACGAATTTGGACTTCAAGAAAAAAGACGAAGGCGCTCCGCTTGCCGCGGTCTTCGCGATGGGAGTGGTTTCGGCGTTGCTGGCCGGCGCATGCGTCGCTCCCGTTGTTATAGCGGCGCTGCTCTACTCCATGACGGAATACTCCGAGGGGAACACGGCCGCCCTCCTGCTTCCGTTTATTCTGGGAGTTGGAATGGCTCTGCCTTGGCCCATAGTCGGCGGCGGACTGGCTTCGCTGCCGAAACCCGGCAAATGGATGGTGCGAGTGAAACAGGCAATGGGGGTCTTCATCATAGCGATGTCCGCCTATTACGCCTGGCTCGGAATCGCGATACTCGCGGCCGACAACAAGGCGACGGCGGCCGATTCGATGGAACGACTGAAAACGGCGTTGAAGCAGTCGAGCGAGGAGAATCGCCCCGTATTCATCGATTTCTGGGCGACATGGTGTAAAAACTGCTCGCGGATGGAGCACTCAACCTTCAAGAATCCGAAGGTCGAACGCGCCCTGCGAAAGTACATCATTGTCAAATTCCAAGCCGAGGATCCCAATCAGCCCGACGTCAAAAGAATTCTGGACGAATTCAAAATAATGGGACTCCCCGGATACGTGATCCTACGCCCGAATAATTGACGCGCCCAAAAACCAGTTAAACTGCTTACTCCTCCGCTTATTTTCTACCCGCGGGCATGGAGAACTCGACTCCGAACAGTTGCGACAACTTTTTATTTTTGAGTCTCATCCTGCGTTTGCTTTTCACATTCGCGAATTTCGCGAGAAGATTGTCCTTCTGTGTCGTCACTACTTGCGAGATCAACTCTTTTGAATCGATGCCCCTAAGCGTAAACAGGAGTTCCGGCGACGTGTCGAGACGATTGCCGACTCCGTAGATTACAGCCGCCAAATGCTTGCAGAACTTCGCACCGTCTGGACAGTCGCAATCCGGGTGGAACTCACTCGGAGCCGGAAACAGCCCCTCGTCTTTCGCGGAAATCGCGGATTCCAGCTTTTTCGGAAATTCCCCGGCGAGCAACTCCGGGAGAGAGGCTATTTCGCCAGCCACCATTGTTTTGATCCGCTCCCATTTACTCGCTTTAAGCGGATCGATTCTTATCACGCATTGATAGACGCTCTTTCCAGACCCCATCACGCTGGCGATTATCGTCCCTTTGTTTATTTTGAGATCCAACACGCATCCGTGCGTAACGTAGCTTCTACCTCTCGACAAGCGATTACTGAAATCCGCGTAGACCTCGAGATTATGGTTCCATGCCTTCCCCCACCAGTTTTTGGCAATGGCGCGCCCCTCGATCTCCACCGGCGAGATATCCTTGTTTTGCTTGCGCATCTGGGCAATCTTTTTTTTCGCCTTCGCCTTCTTCTCCGAAACGGATTCGTATGGAGCGAAACCGTAATAGCCGCCGTATCTGCTCATAATTCACCTCCAGTCGCCGAAACTGAATTCAGAGAGAAAAGATTTATCAACTCGTCATCGTTCATTTCCGTGATGAAAGACGCCTCGTTCGAGTCGGCCAACACCTCCTCGGAGAGCTTTTTCTTATTTTGAAGCATTTGAGCGATTTTTTCCTCTATGGTGCCTTCAGTAATGAATTTATGCACGACCACGCTTTTCCTCTGCCCTATTCTGAACGCACGGTCCGTCGCCTGATTCTCAACCGCGGGGTTCCACCATCTGTCAAAATGAATAACGTGATTCGCGGCAGTCAGGTTCAATCCCGTCCCACCGGCTTTCACCGATAGAATAAAAAACGGGTAGTATTCGTCGCTTTGAAAGCGATCAACCAACTCCTTCCGCTTTTTAATGGAAATTGAACCGTGAAGCACCAGTCCGGGATGCCCGAACACCTTCTCCAGAAAATCGGACAGTCCAGCGGTTATCTCCTTGAATTGGGTGAAAATCAACACTTTCTCGCGCTTTTCGCGAATAGTCTCGCAAATCTCCCTCAGACGTTGGAATTTGCCGCTCTCCTTTTCGGAATAACCTCCCGTACCGCTGTTTCCAAGATATTGATCCGGATGGTTGCATATCTGTTTGAATTTCATCAAAGAGGCTAAAACCAGCCCTTTCCGCTGTATTCCCCCCTCGCTATCCCGCAAAGCCTCTTTAAGGTTCTCTACCAAATCCTGATAAAGTACGCATTGATGCTTCGTCAGGTTCGCATATGAATCCAGCTCGATTTTATCCGGCAGATCCGAAATTATTTTTTTATCCGTTTTTAGCCTACGTAGAATAAACGGGCTGATAACTTTGCGAAGAGTGCTCAAATCCTCGTTGTGTTTTATAAAAGCCGTGAACTCTTTTCTCGTGCCGAGCAGTCCGGGATTGAGAAAATCGAAGAGGGACCAGAGGTCGGATAGTTTATTCTCTATCGGGGTACCGGTCAACACTATTCGATTAAATGATTTCAACATCTTCACCGACTTTGTTTGAGCGGTGTTTGGATTCTTTATCGCTTGGGCCTCGTCCAGAATAACATATTGCCACTTGAATTGCGCTATCCACTCGTAACGTCTCATCAATCCGTAGGTGGTGAGAACGACATCCACGCTCTTGAGCTTTTTAGGATCCAGTTTTTTGCCGAGCGCGTCGTCTCCGGCGCTCGGATGCGCGATCGCGAATCTGATCTCAGGCGCGAATTTCGCAAGTTCCGAAGCCCAGTTGTGGATAAGCGACGCAGGTAGAACCAAAAGAGACGCCACACTCCCATTTTTTTTCCGCAACGCGTTCAAAAGAGCTATGACCTGCACGGTTTTCCCCAACCCCATGTCGTCTGCCAGACATGCCCCCAATGCGAAGGAATCGAGATGCGACAACCAACTAACCCCCTCGCGTTGATACGGTCGAAGAGTCGCTTTGAAATCCTTTGTCGTCTTCGCCGGAGTGAGCCCCCGCGGATTTCGCATCTTCTCCATTACGTCTCGCAGCCATTCTCCAACCCCCACATCCACATCGTCATCGTCTATGATTCCGGAGAGAGCGGTATCGCCATTCTTCATCATCAGCATTCTCATAGCGTCGCCCAGTGCCAGATCCTCTTTAAGCATCAACTCGTTGGCGATTTTCCATTTATTCAAACTGTCTTCAAGTTTCTCTCTGTCGACGACAACCCACTTGCCCTTCAATTGAACCAGCCCCTCGGACTCCTTCAATATTCTCTCGGCCTCTTCGGGCGACAACTCAAGTTCCCCCAGCATTATTTTAGCGTTGAAATCAACAAGAGACTTCATGCCGAGCAACGACTCTTTTTTCTTTTCGCCGAATGAAACCGCGAGACTCGCGCCTTTTTTCCCGACTCGCCACCAGTTGGGAATGCGGCAGAGTATACCAGCCGCCTCGTAAAGGGGAATCTCCTTCAAAAAATTAAAACTCTCGTCGGCTGTGAGGTTCAAAGGATAAAAAAGCTCCCCGCTATCCATCAGCTCCTTCATAAACTGACTCTTTTCGGCCGCCGTGGAAACAGTGGAAAGCAATTCGAGCAACTTGTCCTGGTCGGCGGCGAATTCAGTCAACGCATACTGAAGAGGGCGGTGTTTCGACTCCTTTTTTTTGTTCAATCCCACCGAATACGTGGACATAAAGGCGAAAGGAGCTTTCGCGTCCTTGGATTCCACCAAATGAAAAAATATTCTTCCGACCAAGTGTATATCAGGAGAATACCGTCTAAAGAAGCTCTCGACGGACCCTTTGTATTTCTCAATCTCCTTTTGAAAATAACCGTTCAATCCTTTCCAATGAAATTCCAAACATTCTGGCGACAGATATTCCGAACCTTGAAAAAACGGAGCGTTGGATGAGAGTTCCTCGAAAAAGAACACGTCCGGGTGAATCACCTGTTTGTGCCGCAGAGCCTCAACGGAAGGAGTCAAACGCAAAGTCTCTACGAAATAACCCGAGAAATTCTTCCAAAAAGCGAGATTCGCGGAAAGTCGCACCTCCTCCTTTACAAACGCCAGATGAAACAGCGCCTCGTATGGAGATCGCGAGAACGCCTTATCCAAACGCTCATCCAACTCGATCCGCGCCTTATTGAGCGGCACCGCGCTTTTCGTCTCATCCACCGCCAGATGAAAATTCGGCAGCAGTATCAACTCAAGACTCATATTTTTATCCCTCATACATGACCATCCCATTCCGAACAACACTTAAAAGCGACATTGATACTATCCATCCTAATTATTTTTTTCAAGCAATCGCGAGATCGCAAAAACAGCTAAAACGGTTTTTACCGACGTAAAAAACTCATCCCACATTGCAATTGAACTGCGTCAGCCCCGAAGATTTGATCGACGCGCAACACGGCTCGCTCAGACTTTTGCAACTGGCTCGACTATTTAGACCCTGTTCGAAAAGGTCTCGCAGCCATGTGGACATTTATTTCGAGTGTGAGGCCGCGTTTTCTCGCCGAGAATTCAATGCCTGAGCATTGGGTTCTCGGCGAAAACCGCGGGATCACCCGAAAGAAGTGCCCACCCGAAGGGCTGACGCGGTC
>JAADHT010000293.1 GCA_013151705.1 Kiritimatiellota bacterium
GCGTGTTGGCCAGAACCGGGGGCTCCCTGGAGTTTCACGGTTTTCCCCAACAGTTTGAAGAGTGGAAGCGCCGCGTCGAACGCCGAGGTGTCTCCTCCCGCCATAATCGAAAGCGTTCCATTTCTGGCTCCGACATCTCCCCCGGAGACCGGCGCGTCCAAAGCCGAGGCACCGCGTTCCGCGAATCTCGCATGAATCTCCTTCGCCAATTCCGGGCTGCTGGTCGTGAAATCGATGAAAACAGCTCCTTTTTCAATCGCGGACAGCACGCCGTCCGCTTCCAAAGCCACCTCCCGCACGTCGTCCGGAGCTCCGACCATCGAGCAGACGACGTCGGCATCCACCGCCGCCTTCGCCGGGGAATCCTTCCACTCCATTCCGGCGGACAACAAGGGCTCCGCCTTTTTTTTCGTCCGCGAAAATATGAAGCAATCGTGTCCGGCGTCGTGGAGCCTACGGACCATCGACGTTCCCATCACCCCCGTTCCAATCCATCCGATTTTCATAACCACATTCCTCATAACTGTTTTGTGTCTATTCACCAAATAGAGTGAGGCTGGAGTTGCGAGATTCGCAACTCCAGCCTCACTCTATTGAAAGTTAGTGGTTGAAAAAGGTGCTGAGTGGTCAGACCCTGTTTTTCAATAAAGTTTTCTAGTGCTTACTCGTATTTGTCAAATGCGTCGTCTTTGAAAAAATTCAACCAAAAGACGGGAAAAAGAATCAAATGGTTATACCTTGTGGCGTTGGTTTTTTCATAATTTCCTATGGTATACGAATATCCAAGTTTACAACAACAAATTCCCATGCTCTCAAGCTAGGCGGACCCCGATTCGAATGCGCCATAGGTTTACGCCCCCTGGGCGGGCGGGGGCGGCGCAAGCCTTTTCGAGCACCGTCCTTCTAGCAGGAGGGCGCAGCCCTCCCTTTGTTGCGTTTGCGGTCTAGCTCGGAAAGGAAGCGTTTCCTCATCCTGACGCTTTTCGGTGTCACCTCGACAAGCTCGTCCTCAGCTATATACTCCAGCGTCTCCTCCAAACTGAGAATTCTGGGCGGAGCGATTTTCAACGCCTTGTCGGAACTGGACGAGCGCACGTTGGTCAATTGTTTGCTTTTCAGCATATTTACTACCAGATCGCCTTCCTTGCAATGTTCCGCCACGATCATTCCCTCGTAAACCGGAGTGTTTGGATAAATGAAGAAAATCCCGCGCAATTGCAGCGCGTCCATCGCGTAGGCCACGGCGTCCCCTTGAGACATCGACACGAGAACTCCATTGGTCCTGTTTGTTATCTCTCCCCTCATCGGAGCGTAGT
This sequence comes from Kiritimatiellota bacterium, assembly GCA_013151705.1. Classification (GTDB taxonomy): domain Bacteria; phylum Verrucomicrobiota; class Lentisphaeria; order Victivallales; family JAADHT01; genus JAADHT01. Next base: position 1,317 of record JAADHT010000293.1, read on the forward strand.
GGTCGAACCTGTGCGACACTATCGCCTCGCCCGCTGACACTGTCATTATCTTGCTTCTCAATCCTATGATGCCGCGGGTCGGTATTGTGAACTCTATCAACGAGCGGTTGCCATGCGAGTCCATTGATTTCATCTCGCCTCGACGCATTCCAACCAGTTCGATCACTTTCCCGGCCGTCTCCGAGGGGGTGTCGACGTCCAGCACTTCTAGCGGCTCCTCTTTGACTCCGTTGTTGTCGTGTATGATGACGCGGGGCTGGGCCACGCTCATCTCGTATCCCTCCCTGCGCATGTTCTCGATCAGAATCGATAAATGCAAAACTCCCCGACCTCTCACGTTGAACGAATCGCCGCCCAATTCCTCCACCGAAAGCGCCACGTCGCGCTCCGTTTCGAGGAACAGTCTTTCTCGGAGATGCCGGCTGCTTACGAATTTTCCCTCTTTGCCGTAGAAAGGCGAGTCGTTGACCTTGAACATCATCGAGATCGTCGGCTCGTCGAGATGAATGGGGGGCAACGCCTCCGGCGTATCGGCGTCGGTGATGGTGTCACCGATATCCACGCCATCGATGCCGACGACCGCGCAGATGTCGCCGCAGGAGACGCTTGAGACTTCCTTCCTGTCCAAACCTTTGTAGGTGAACAACTGTTTTATCTTGACCCTTTTCGTCGATCCGTCGTTCTTCACTATCGCCAGAGGCGCGTCGACCCGAAACTCGCCGCGATAGACTCGGCCGATTCCTATTCTTCCAACAAATTCCGAATAGTCGAGGGACGCGACCTGCATCTGAACCGGACCGGTTCTAGTTTCAGGCGGGGGGATATGCTCCAACACGGCGTCAAGCAACGGAAGAATGGAGTTTCTGGCGCCATCGATATCGACATCCGCCCAACCGTCCTTCCCGCTAGCGTATAGCAGCGGGAAATCTAGTTGTGCGTCGGAGGCGTCCAACTCGACGAAAAGATCGAAAATTTTATCGTGAACCTCGTCGACCCGCGCGTCCGGTTTATCAATTTTGTTGATCACCACCAGGGGTTTCAAATTCAGTTCGAGCGCTTTGCTCAACACGAACCGTGTCTGCGGCATCGGCCCCTCGGCGGCGTCCACCAGAAGCAGCACGCCGTCCGCCAAATTCAACACCCGCTCGACCTGACCGCCGAAATCGCTGTGCCCGGGAGTGTCGATTATGTTTATCTTAACCCCTTTGAAGTTGATGCTTATGTTTTTGGAGAGAATCGTTATACCTCTTTCACGCTCCAAATCGTTGCTGTCCAAAAAACATTTGGCTATCTCCTTGCCGCCGCGGAAAAAATCCACCTGCTTGAGTATCTCGTCCACCAAGGTGGTTTTCCCATGATCCACATGCGCTATTATCGCGATATTTCTGATTTTTCCGGTTCCGCTCATCATCTCCTTCTTCGGCATAACGTCGGACCGCTTCCATACGTCAACGCAACACCCTTGATATCAGTAAATTACACTGTGCTCAACAAACAACTTCCGAAAAGTCCGGCCTGAATCATACATCCACACGGACGCTATACAACTTCAAGTGTGAAAAAAGCGTTGTAAAAACCTCAAAGTCGGTGTATAGTCACAAACCAAGCTGATCCGAAAGACACAAGGAGCGAGCTGATGAACGAAATAAAAATGTCCGTTGAAAATTATCTCAGAACCGAATTCGAAATGGACGAAGACGACATCCGGGAAATGCTGGACGTGTTCATCGAAAGCATGAACGAAATGAAGGAAACGGTCAAAGCGCAAATTCAAGCCTCGGACACCGCTGCTTTGGGAGAGACCGGACATGCGATCAAAGGAGCGGCCGCCAATGTCGGAGCGGAATCCATCTCGGAAATCGGCAAAAAAATGGAATCGGCCGGCAAAGCGGGCGATGCCGCGATTTGCGCGGAAGCGGCCGCCGAGTTTGAAAAGTTGATCATGGAAATCTCGTAATGAAAAGCTCCCGCTGGACGGCGAAACTTCTTTTGGAAACGAAAAGCAAGCTCTTCGAGCGGTACGGCCCACAGGAATGCCCGTTGCGCCACGAATCCCCGTTTCAACTTCTCGTCGCCGTGATTCTCTCCGCTCAATGCACCGATAAAAAAGTCAACACGGTCACTCCGATTCTGTTTGAGCGATATCCCGACTTCGCGAGTCTCGCGGAGGCGGATTCGGTGGTCGTCGAGAAAGACCTGCGTCCATTGGGCCTTTTCCGCGCGAAAACCGCGAGCGTCATTGGTTCCGCGCGTGAGATCGCCAGTCGTTTTCAAGGCGAAGTTCCGAAGACGCTGGAGGAGCTTGTCTCGCTGCCCGGAGTCGGCAGAAAAACCGCTAACGTGATCTTGGGCAACGCTTTCGGCAAGCCAGGATTTCCGGTCGACACCCATGTTATTCGTTTGTTGAACAGAATCGGAGTGGTTGACACGAAAACTCCTGAAAAAATCGAAAAAGTGGTCAACGAGAATCTTCCGCCGGAACACTGGACCGATTTCTCGCATCTTCTGATCACACACGGACGGCAATGCTGCAAGGCCTCAAAACCGGACTGCGCCAACTGCGATCTGCGATGCGCCGCGAGAAACACCAATTGTTAGCCCTTCTTTACGCGTGATCGCATCAGCGAAAACACTTGAAGAGAATCTCTATGTTTTTAATCATAATCGAGAAAGGAATGAACGCCAAAATGGACCAGCCTAGAATTACGCTCCAGACGGCCACCCATTGGTTGGCCGGCACCGCCACTTTCGAATAGATGAACGCCGCCGGCAGCGCCGTAATCGTGTATTTCCCTTTGAGGAGATTTGGAATGACGCTTTCGAACCTGACCATTCCGTTGGCGTCGGTTTTCAACACCACCGGCAGCTCCGTCTCGGCTGCCGCTTTATAGGTCTCGGGAAGTTTCTTCAGGCATTCACTCAAAACGGAAAGGGCGTCGGTAAGGAAATCGGATTTGAGAGCGTTCCACCTCGTCATTCCCGAATGTCGCCTTGGCAGGAGCGGCCCACTCTCGGCATCGCACGCCGCTTTGGGAATAATGTTTGATATCGCACATTCATGGCTTGAATCTCGAATAACGGTTGTATAGTAACAGTTTTCCGCTCAACAGGCGGTGGCGGATCAACAAGCCACCGCGGCAAATCCAAAGGAGCATGATGAATATGCGTGTTAACAACGAGCGTCCGGTGAATCAAGCGCTTTACGATTTCAATAACGAACACGATGCGTGCGGCGTCGGTTTTCTGGCGAACATAAATGGCGAGAAAACGCATTCGATAGTCCAAAAAGGAGTTGAGGTGTTGCGCCGTTTGCTGCACCGCGGAGCAACCGGGAACGATCCGGACACCGGGGACGGAGCCGGGATACTTCTTCAACTGCCGGACGGATTCTTCAGAACGTCCGCGGAACTCACGTTCGATCTTCCAGAACCGGGACGATACGGGGTCGGAATGACGTTCCTTCCGAAAAACGACTCGGAAAATGAGAGATGCGTGGCGTTGATGGAAAAAACCGTCAAAGATGAGGGACACAGATTTCTAGGATGGAGGGACGTGCCCATCGACAAGAGCGCCCTGGGACGAGTGGGACGATCGACTTGTCCGCGGATTTCGCAGTTTTTCATCGAAATAGAAGCGACGGTGGAATCCGGCGACGCGGTCGAACGGAAACTGTACACACTCAGGCGAATGATAGGTAAGGCTGTGGCGGTTGAGCTTGGCGAATGCGATTTCTACATCGTCAGTCTATCGAGTCGCACCATAGTCTACAAGGGCCTTCTGATGGCCCCCCAAGTTCCGAAATTCTATCCCGACCTGCTGAACGAGGACGTGGTCAGCGCCCTGGCCATAGTGCATCAGCGATACAGCACGAACACGTTTCCGACCTGGTCGCTTGCTCAACCTTTCCGATACTTGGCGCACAATGGCGAGATAAACACTCTGCGCGGCAATGTGAACCAGATGCGCGGACGCGAGAAATCGTTCCATTCCGAGATATTCGGGGATGATCTGAAAAAACTCCTTCCCATCATACAAGAGAATCAAAGCGACTCGGCGTGTCTGGACAACGTTCTCGAACTACTATTCTCCTGCGACCGTTCGCTGCCGCATGCGATGATGATGCTCGTTCCGCAAGCCTGGGGCAACGCCTATCATCTCGGAAACGACCTCCGAGGCTTCTTCGAGTACCACGCCGCGCTCATGGAGCCTTGGGACGGCCCGGCGGCTCTGGCGTTTTCGGACGGGAAGTCCGTGGGAGCGTTATTGGACAGAAACGGACTGCGTCCCGCGAGATACACCATAACCAAGGACGGGTTCATCGTGCTGGCGTCGGAAACCGGCGTGTTGGACATCCCGCCTGAGAACGTCAGCAGGAAAGGGAGGCTGGGACCTGGACAGATGATACACGTCGATCTCGAGAGGAAGCGAGTCGTATTCGACAACGAACTGAAGAACAGCGTATCCCGCTGGCATCCATATCGGCGCTGGGTCGAGGAGAACAAAATCTCCTTGCATGGCCTTTTCGATTCGATCTCGCCTCCGAAAGTTGAGCATGGCACCCTCGTCAGACGGCAGAAACTGTTCGGATACACCCGCGAGGACATTGGCGTAATATTAAAGAGCATGGCGGCCGATGGAAGCGAGCCCACCGGATCGATGGGCAACGACGCCGCTCTAGCCGTGCTTTCCGAAAAACCCCAATTGCTTTACAGCTACTTCAAGCAACTGTTCGCGCAGGTTACGAATCCTCCCATCGATCCGATACGCGAAAAACTCGTTATGAGTCTCACCACCTTTATCGGCAACCAAGGCAACGTGCTTGACGAGACTCCCAGGCACGCACATCTCGTCAAACTCAAAACGCCAATTATCACAAACGAGGATCTCAACAGGCTCCGCTCCTCCGAGGATTCGCATTTCAAGGCGGTTACTCTTCAAGCCGCGTTCGACTCGGAAACGGGTGGCGGCGGTTTGGAATCGGCGGTCGCGGAACTCGCGGAAAAAGCCGAATCGGCGGTTTTGAACGGACACAGCGTCATAATCATAAGCGACAAGGACATTTCCGCCGGAAAAGCCCCCATTCCCATGCTTTTGGCGGTCTCCTCGATAAACACTCACTTGACCGAACGCGGCCTTCGCACGAGCGCCGGACTGGTAGTCGAGACTGGCGAGGCGCGCGAGGTGATGCATTTCGTTCTGCTTTTCGGCTACGCCGCCACCGCCGTCAATCCGTATCTGGCCTTGGAGACGGTGGTCGACATAGTCGAGAAAAGCCGCGATGTCGAAGTGAACACCACGAAGGGGATTGAAAATTACATCGAGGCCGTATGCAAAGGGGTGCGCAAAGTGATGTCGAAAATGGGAATATCCACGCTTCGAAGCTATCGCGGATCCCAAGTCTTTGAAGCCATAGGTTTGGACGAGGAACTGGTCGAACGATATTTCTCCGGCACCGCTTCGCGCGTGGGTGGAATTGGAATAGATGAAATAGCGGCGGAAGCGAAGGCGCGCTTTGAATCGTCTATGGAGACGGATTCCAAAACTCTTCTCGACAGCGGAGGGCAATACCGATTCAGAAAGGACGGCGAGCGACATTTGTGGACGCCGGAAACCATAACTCTGCTGCAACAAGCGGTGAGAAGGAACGACGGAAAGGCTTACGACCAATACGCGGCGTTGATCAACGAGCAGGAACGGCATCTCTGCACGTTGCGCGGTCTGTTCAAATTCAAAAAGACGAAACAGGTTCCGCTGGATGACGTCGAACCCGCTTCCGAGATAGTCAAACGGTTTGTCACCGGAGCGATGTCCTTCGGCTCCATAAGCAAAGAGGCCCACGAGGCCCTGGCTCTCGCGATGAACTCGTTGGGCGGAAAAAGCAACAGCGGGGAAGGCGGCGAGAATTCAGAGCGGTTCAAACCGCTTCCGGACGGAACCAGCAAATGCAGCGCGATAAAACAGATCGCGAGTGGGCGATTCGGAGTCACCGCCGAGTATCTCGCGAACGCCAAGGAGCTTCAAATCAAAATATCGCAGGGCGCGAAACCGGGCGAAGGCGGACAGCTGCCGGGGCACAAGGTAAACGAGATCATCGCCAAGGTCAGGCATTCAACGCCGGGCGTCACGCTGATTTCGCCGCCGCCACATCACGACATCTATTCCATCGAGGATCTGGCCCAGCTCATATACGACCTGAAAAACGCCAACCCGGCGGCGAGAATATCGGTCAAACTGGTCTCCGAGGTGGGAGTGGGAACAGTCGCGGCCGGAGTCGCCAAAGGACACGCCGACATGGTGTTGATAAGCGGGCACGACGGAGGAACCGGAGCATCGCCGCTGACCTCCATCAAACATGCCGGAGCGCCTTGGGAGCTGGGATTGGCGGAGACGCAGCAAACTCTGGTTTTGAACAAATTGCGCGACAGAATAAGGGTTCAGGTGGACGGACAGTTGAAAACCGGACGCGACGTGTTGATCGGAGCGCTTCTCGGAGCGGAGGAGTTCGGATTCGCGACGACCGCGCTTGTGGCGCTTGGTTGCGTGATGATGCGCAAATGCCATTCGAACACTTGTCCGGTCGGAGTCGCCACCCAGGACCCCGAACTACGCAAGCGATTTAAAGGCGAGCCGGAGCACGTCGTGAACTTCATGATGTTTATCGCGGAAGAGGTCCGCGGGAAACTCGCCGAACTTGGGTTCAAAACGCTCGACGATGCCGTGGGGCGCTCCGACCTGCTCGAAATGAACGAAGCCATCGATTTCTGGAAGACCAGAAATCTCGACTTCTCAAAACTTTTCGCGAGAGTCGCGGACGATTCGCTTCCGCGGAAGCGAGAGAAGCCCCAGGATCACGGAATGGACAAGGCGTTCGACCTTCGGTTGATCGAGAAACTCGGCGACGCCATCGAAAAAGGTGAAAAAAACTCCTTGGACATCCCTATCAGCAACGTCGATCGCACCGCCGGAGCGATGCTCTCCAATAGAATCGCTTTGAGACATGGCGCCGATGGGCTTCCGGATGACACAATAACGATTAACTTCACCGGTTGCGCCGGACAAAGTTTTGGTGTTTTCCTGGCCAAGGGAGTGACTTTCAATCTGGCGGGAGAGGCGAACGACTACGTCGGAAAGGGACTTTCGGGCGGGAAAATCATCATAAGAACTCCTGAAACGGCGGATTTTAATCCCTCCGAGAACATGATCGCCGGAAACGTCATACTCTACGGAGCCACTGCCGGCGAACTTTTCCTGGGAGGCCAGGCCGGAGAGCGGTTCGCCATAAGAAACAGCGGCGCCATAGCGGTGGTCGAGGGAGTGGGAGACCATTGTTGCGAGTATATGACGGGCGGACGCGTGGTCGTGATAGGGCCCGCCGGAGTTAATTTCGCCGCCGGGATGACGGGCGGACTGGCGTACGTGTTCGACGAGGCGAACGATTTCGACCGCCTTTGCAACTTGGATATGGTCGATCTGGAGCCGTTGAAGGAGGAGAGGGACGTAGCCGAATTGAAAGCCCTTCTCGCCGAGCACGCCACGCTGACCGGCAGCCAAAAGGCGCGTCGGATACTCGACGACTGGGTCACCTGCGCTCCAATGTTCATAAAAGTCTACCCGGTCGAATACCGAAAGGCGCTCGGCAAAATGTCGAAGGACGATGCCGAGATAGAAAGAAAAGTCAGGGAGTACTAGTACTGTGTATAACTTAAAACTTCACTTTGACAAGAAGCATTTCGGGAATTCAGGTTCCGCCGCGGACGAAAAGCGATATCAATATCGTCGTTGTCGTCCGCGGCGGAGACTGAATTCCCGGAGTCGCATGTGGAATTAGCCGAGAAAACTTGAATGTCGAAAGCGAGGAAAATAGAGAAATGTCCAATCCCAGAGCTTTTATGGAAATAAAACGGAGCGAGCCGGCGTACCGACTGGTCGAAGAGAGAACTAAAGACTTCCGGGAGGTCGAAATTCATCCGCACACCGATTCGCGGGCGGTCGAGGAGCAGGCGGAACGCTGTATGGACTGTGGAATACCGTTTTGTCATGGAACCGGCTGCCCCTTGTGCAACGTCATACCGGAATTCAACGAGTTCGTCGCCAATGAGCGATACGAGGACGCGTTGCGCATTCTTCTTTCAACCAACGAGTTCCCGGAATTCACCGGGAGAGTATGTCCGGCTCCCTGCGAGGCAGCCTGCACGGCGGGATTGAACGACGCCCCCGTCGATATCAGACGAATTGAGCTGGCGGTGGCTGAAATCGGATTCGAAAACGAATGGATGGGAGAGCCTCGTCCGTTCACCCGCACGGGCAGAAAGGTGGCTGTCGTGGGTTCCGGGCCGTCGGGATTGGCGATCGCCAACAAATTGAACCGTCTCGGCCATTCCGTGACGGTCTTCGAGCGCTCTGAAACCCCAGGCGGGTTGTTGCGCTACGGAATACCGGATTTCAAACTCGACAAGGAGGTCGTTAAACGCCGGATCAACCTTATGAGCGAGGAGGGAGTGGTTTTCGAATGCGGCGTCTCGGTGGGAATAGACCTCTCTCTGAACCTTTTGCGGCGCAAATTCGACGCTGTCTGCCTCTGCGGCGGTGCCGGAATCCCGCGCGATCTGCAAGTTCCGGGCCGCGAGCTTCGCGGAATTCATTTCGCCATGGATTTCCTCTCCCTGCAAAACAAACTGGTGGCGGGCGAGAAAACGGAGGTGGACATTTCAGCCGCCGGTAAAAACGTGGTTGTGATAGGTGGCGGCGACACAGGTTCCGATTGCGTCGGCACGTCGATCCGCCAAGGCGCCCGATCGGTCACCCAAATAGAAATTATGCCGAAACCCCCGGAATCGCGCTCCGAACACACGCCTTGGCCGCGATGGCCATATCAGCTGCGCACGTCGAGCAGCCACAAGGAGGGCTGCGAGCGGTTGTGGAGCATGGCTTCGAAATCCTTCGAGGGAAAAAACGGCAATGTCAGCGCTCTGAAAGCGGTGAAGGTGGAATGGAAGTCGAACGAGCTGGGAATGCCCGCGGAATTCGCGGAGATTCCAGACGGCGAGTTCTCTCTTGAGGCGGATCTGGTGCTGCTGGCTATGGGATTCATCGGACCGGCGGACAGGGATGCGTACGAATCGATCGGGCTGGAGTTCTCGAAGCGGGGCGGAGTCGCCACCGACGGAAAGGGCGAAACCAACATTCCCGGCGTCTTCGCGGCCGGCGATATCGCCACCGGACCATCGCTTGTCGTGAGAGCCATGGCGGCCGGCGCGAACCTCGCTGATTCCGTCGCCGCGCGCCTGGCGTCTATTTGAAGATTTTCCCGAAGCCTTTTGAATAGACGGTTCCGGTTTGGGGATTTCGTTTGATTATTAAAACGCTCGTCCGAGGGAATTCAGCGACCACCTTCTCCGCGAATTTCGCGCCTTTGATGAAAACGGACGTGGACAACGCGTCTGAATCGACGGCACGCGGGGTTACGACGGTAACTGAAAGCATATTTTCGACGGGTCTTCCGGTTTTCGGGTTCATGATATGCGCGTAGTGCCTGCCATTTATCACTACGTAGCGTTCATAGTTTCCGCTCGTCGCCATGCTTGAATTCAGGATTGAGAACG
>JAADHT010000237.1 GCA_013151705.1 Kiritimatiellota bacterium
GTGGCTCGGGAAGCACGGGAAACGCGAGGCGGTGGCTTTCGACATCACCTCGATCTCCTCGTACTCCGACGGAATGTCAGACGGGGAGTGGGGGCGCGACAGAGACGGGAAGGCGTTGCCGCAAATGAATCTGGGGCTCGCGGTGAATTGCGGGTCGGGAGTTCCGGTCAGCTACAGGACGTGCCCCGGAAGCATTCCGGACGCGGCCGTGTTGAAACGCCTCGTGGCTGAATTCTCCTCCCAATGCGTCCTGAGCGAGATGATTTTAGACCGCGGATTCCACAGCGAGGCCAACCTCAAGGCCGTGGAGCAAAGCAACGGCAAGAGCGTTCTGACGGAAATCAGCAAAAAACAGAGGGAGGTGATGAAGGAGTTCGGCTTGACTCCTCCGGTTTTGTAATCATAGTTATTAGAACTTGCGGAATTTAGGAAGTCAGATGTTGACATATTTCAACAATGGCAGGCTGTTTAATCAAATGGATTTTGAACAAAATCATCCTGCAAACGGAGTCTTTTGGTGGTTCAATGGAGAACATAAAATTATTGCGAAATGTCGCTACAAAAATGGAAAGCCATATGAAGGCGTTGAACTGACCCAGCCCAGATTATTAATGCTGAATGAGCCTGGAGATCTACCAGGATATTTATATGATTTTGACAGTGTTGTTGATAACTATTTTCTGATGAATTACTATAAACGTGGCAAATTGGTTGAAAGCAAAAAAATTCATATTTCAAAAAATGGGAGAATCGTAACCCGAAAAAAACTCCCGCAGACTCAAAAAACTCACCCCCTGAAAAATCCGACTGACTTGCGTTGATTTCTAGGACGATCGGTGTCAAACCTCCGTTTTACTGTTTTCGTAAATCGATTCGAGGCTGGATTTCATCTTTTTTCTTGTCACGCCGTAGTTCCTTCAGAACGAAGGCGGAAGCCGCGGTTTCCGTGTTCTCCTCTCTCCAAGGTTGGCATAATTGGATTTTATGCGATGTAAGGAATCGCCACGCGCAGAGCGTACGCATAGAATTAATTATGTCGCGCCCGGAGAGAGATTGATTCGCATCTGAAATGAATCTTACGGTCGCGCAACGTTTAACCGTTGCCCGGGCTCGTCATCGGATATGCTGAGAACCTTCCGAACGATAGCGACAATTCGACGCATGTCGAATAACGCCATATCCGCCGCCAACTCCTACGCCTCGCGCGCTTCCGCTCTATAACCCTGATCGCGCATGCGACCTCGCGGGATTCGCGGAACTCCATTCGCTTCACTCATTCCGGTACGTGCCGAGTACAGCCCGGGCTGTCGGAGTGATCGATAATAGCGGGCATCACTCACGCCAGCCGTTCGACAAGCTCAGGGTGTCATGCCCGATGGTTTTGCCTTTGGCAAGCGTCGCTGTCGCTCGGCTGGATCTCCCCCGGAAGATGGTCGGCGTACCTCCCGGTCAACTTCACATAATCACGAAATGCGACGTGTCCTTCCGGCGGTCGATCATTCACTATTCAAAAGTCGAATTCATCCCCGAGAGAAGCTACGTCGAGCACCTTGAAATGTTTGACCTGATAGCCGACCTATAATGCAAGGGAGTGACGCCGCAGGATCTTTTGAATATCTTGTTGAAATAATTAGCGTCGTGAATCCCAACCCTCTCAGCTACTTGCTTGATTTGCAAATCGCTGATTTCAAGCAGGGTTTTAGCGTATTCGAGCCGTCGGTTCAACAAATATTCCTTAATGGTGGAGCCGAAATGACGCTGAAAAAGCTTGGCGAGGTAATTCTGGCTGGTTTTCGTTCTTCTAGCCAATTCCGGGATGCTTATACTGGCGGTGGGATCGGCTTCGATTATCTCGACGGCTTTTTCGATGCATCTTTTCATATTTGGGACGCCATCGCTCTCTGCGCTTCGATTCGCGGAAGACAACCAAAGCATGAGGGATTGAAAGGCCAATGCGACCCTTTCTCGATCAACTTCGCTGGATCTGGCGTAGGTCAAACGCCCGGCTATTTCCATAAAACGGAGCTTTGCTTCCTCTTTTCTGTATCCAAGATCAAAAAAAATCGGAATGTCGATCCGCTTGTCGTCCGACACTAAATCATCTCTGAAATGTACGCAGCAATGATAGCCATGTCCCTGAAGATGATATTGGGCGTTGCGGTCGCGAGGCGTTATGCTGACGCATCCCGGGGTGAGTGCGTGTTCATCGCCGTCAAGCCGAAGCAAACCGCTGTATTCGTAAAGATGGATCGCATGGTGATGTTCGGAAAGGTAGTTGCGCTCAAATCCGCGGTCTCCGAAAGGAAATCTTCCCGCATTCTCAATGATGGGATGACATCTCAGCGGCCAGTGAAACTTGCGATACATGAACGTCTCCTCGTATTTGTTGAAAAAATACAACTGTTTGTTGAAAAAATCCAATTGCGTTTCACAAAATTGACTGTTTAGTTGATTGTTCTTAATGAATGGTCTATCATCCAGGAGGAGACGGTATGACACCCAAAGAGAGATTCATAGCTGCCTTGGAGCGCAAATCGCCAAGTGGACGCGTTCCTCATTTCGAATTAGTTTTCTTTTTGACGATGGAGGCTTTCGGAAAGGTGCATCCATCGCAAAGGAGATACTCCCAATGGGATCAAATGAGCGATAGCGAGCGTCGTTTGCATCTTGAGGACATAGCGGACCTCTACATAGCCACCGCGGATACCTACGATCATGATGCCATATTCATCCATTGCGTGGAAGGGATGGATCAAGAGGGGGACATGACGCGGCTGATTGATGTCATCAGAGAAAAAAGCGGAGACCAATATTTCATTATGACGCACGGAGACGCCACGTACGCGCTCCCGGGCGGAGACAAACTCTGCGAATTCATTTACAGACTCGCGGACGAACCGGAAGTTGTGAAGGCGGATGCCGAGAGAAACGTGGACGCAGCCTTGGAAAAAGCCGCGATATTCGCGCGGCACGGAGGGTTGGACGGATTCGCGTTGTGTTCAGACTATTGCTTCAACGACAATCCATTCCTCAGTCCGGCGCATTTCGGAGAGTTCATCACTCCCTACTTGAAAAAGTTGACGGCCGGCTATAGGAAAATGGGATTTTATGTCATCAAACACACCGACGGAAACATAATGCCTATTCTGGATCAGTTGATCGAATGCGGGCCGCATGCGCTGCATTCCCTTGATCCTCAGGGTGGCGTGGATATAGCCGAGGTGAAGAAACTGGTCGGCGACAAGGTGTGTCTGATAGGGAACGTGAGCTGCTCGATGCTTGACTCGGGAACGGACGACGAGGTTGTGGCCTCCGCAAGGTACGCGCTGGAGAACGGGATGCCAAATGGCGGCTATATATTCTCGACAAGCAACTGCGTCTACACTGGAATGCGACTGGAACGCTACAATTTAATGTTGGACACTTGGAGAGAATTCGGCAATTATTGAGTTGAACTTAAGTTTGAGCGCAAAGGGCGGCGGATCTCGCAGATCGGCACCTCCCATACGTCGTGGTTGCATTTTTCTCGGTACTCCTCGTCGGATCCGCGTTTCGTGCGCTCGACAATCGCCTTCACGGTGATTTCAGCCGCGCCCGATTTCAAAACTCCTCCCCACTTAGCGAGACCTTTCTTCGACAAACGCGCGACCGGGCATCCATCCGCGTCTCTAAGATCGATCATTCCGTATTTCTCGACCGGAAAAATCTTGTCTCCCTCGCTCAACGACATAAGATGATCCAAAGTTGAGGAGTCTCGTCGCGTATGCCCCGCGAAACTCAGAAAGAAGTCCTGCAACCCCATTATCTCATAAGAGTATTTCGGTATGACTCCGGACCAATCGGCAAGGAATTCGCGTCGTTCCGCGAAATTCGCGTCGAGCGCGTCGACATGCGGATTGGCGACGCCCGCTATGTCAAACATCGTCAAACTCCGTTTGGCTCTAGTCATGGCGACATAGTAGAGTCGTCTTTCGTCCTCGATTTCCAAGGAGTTGGAGAAATCAGTCCAATCGTCGATAATGAAAACGCGCTCAAACTCCAATCCCTTCGCGGAATGCGCGGTTCCCAGATACACCGCGTCGAGCGGCGGAGCCGACGCCACCTCCGTCATGATCGGCCGCGCCGCATCTTTTAGAACGAATCCCGGCACCGGAGCGTCGCCGCACTCGATCTCAAGCAGATCCAACACATCGTGTCCGAGCAGAGTCCAAGAGTTTTTGTAGTCAAACAGCGCGTCGTACTCCCTACGCAACGCTCCAACGGAAGATTCACCCTCTCCGAGGTCCGACACAAGCTCCAATATGGCGCGAACCTCGCGGATCGTGTAAATCGGCGGAAAATTTTGAGCAGTTGGAGTCCAAGACACCGGGATGGACTCGCTTTCCAAAAGTGAGCGGACAACCGCCAACGCGGCTTTCGTTCTGGCGAACACAGCGAAATCCGAAAACCTCAAATCAGACGATTCTCTTTTAAGCCGTGCGATTCCGCGGAGAATGGCGATAGCCTGCGATGTATCATCTATCACATTGAGAATCTGCGGTTTCCCGTCGCTCGACTCCCCGAAACCTCGCTCAAGCGAGGGTTCCGCGCCAATCTTAACGTATCCGGAGTTCTCAGCGACCATCCGTTCCTCAACGTCGGATTGAGCATCCACTGGATATTCAAAATCCATTGTCGAAGCCTTATCGACGCCCGGAGTCATCTCCGCTTTTTTATCCGGACGCTTTGCGACGGCGCGAATCTCGCGGTCGATCTTCATGCGCCGCAAATTCAAGGAGATCAATCTATTCGACGCCGCGATTATCGCGGGAGTTGAACGATAGTTGTCGACCATATAGTGAACTTCGGCGACGTAATCGTTCTTAAACCGTCTGATGTACTCCACGCTCGACCCGCGGAACGTGTAGATGTTCTGATCGTCATCTCCGACAGCGGTTATCGCGAGGCGGCTTTCCGGATCGTCCAAAGTCCTACCCGCGATCGCGGAGATCAATTCGTATTGCAGCTCATCCACATCCTGATACTCGTCCACTAGGATATGCTCGAAAGACCCAAGCAATCGGGAGCGGCTCTCGTCGGGCGACAAAGCGAGCAGATCCCCCTCCCCCTTCAATGTCTCAATCGCCTTTTCTATCACACCGTCGAATCGCTTCCTGTCGGCGACCGCGGTCTCGATCTCCTCGCCCAGGGTAATTCCCGCCAACGCCATGGCGAATCCGTGATACGTACGGACCACCACACCTCTCGCGTCGTCTCCGACCAAGTCGCGCAGACGGCGACGAAGCATAACCGACGAGTTGTGATTGAAACAGAGTATCAAGATCGAAGAAGCGCGCACGCGTTCGACTCGCAGCAGATACGCGCAGCGGTGGACCACAACCTTCGTTTTGCCGGAGCCGGGCCCGGCGAGCACGAGCATATTGGCGTCACGCGGCGCCGCGACAATCGCGGATTGCGCGGGATTATTAAGTGATTCGACGATTTTCCGGTAGGATTCCGAACTGGTGGCTCTGGAAACGACATCCTCGCGGTCCGGAAAATAGAGACGCACGAACTCTCCTTTCTCCAGCTTGAAATAATCATCCATCATCTTCAGCGCGTCGCGGAACTTAGTCCCCCACGTCCGAGCGTATTCATTCATGACGTGAATCTGGAACACCCGCTCGTTGTAGTGCTCCTCCAGCGGTTGATAGGAGCTTTTGGTGAATCGCCTGGAGCGCCCCTCCGGGTTCATCCTCACCGTCATCGCCTGGCGAAAAACCGCCAATCCCTTTTGCAGAAGAACTATCCTCAGTTCGTGAAGTCGCATCAGAGCGCGTTCCACCGCCTCGTGGCGGCGGTTGCCGACCGCGGCGGAGACGAACATGTCCGACGCCATCATATCGAAAATCTCCGACTCCGCGAAATCCACCAAAACTTCCGACGACGCTTGCGTGCCGGCGGGGATTTTCGCGATAATCGCGTCGAGCGCGAGTTTAGCGACCCGTCGACGCGTCTTCAATAGTTCGACAAGCTCCACCCACTCCCCGGTTATCTCCGCCCGGAAGACGAAGGGGCGTAATTTGCGTATTTCGAAGATCCGTCTGCCGTCTGAAATCCGTTGTCCGTCTTTGGCGATGACGCCAGTAAGCGTTTTAACCAAATTAGGAGTTGAATAATCATACTCGGCTTTCAATCTCTCCGATAACGCGCGAGTGTCAATAATCAATCCGTTCGTCTCGCCCTCCGCGTCCTCCAACGCCATATCGAGCAACCTGGATTCGAGAGCCGCGAGTTTCGCGAAGGTCGCTTGCGATGAATTCGACGTTTTGTATCGCACAAACGCGGACATCAGAAGATCGCTCTTGATCAGCCCGTACTCGTTCATCTCGTCCAAGACCCGCATAACGGAAATAGTGTCATCCTGTCCCGAAGCGTGGCCGCCGCCCTCCTCCCGCGACATAAATTCAGGCAAAGAAGCGAGATCGTCGGCGCTCAGTCCGCCGTCGACGGGGGCGTTCATCAAAGATATGAGCACTGCTCCCCACCTGGCGCGTTTTGAGGGGGAGAGATTCAACTTCTCCATTTTCTTCCACGCCTCATCCATATTGCTCACCAACGGACGCCCTTGAAAAACATTCGTCTGATTCTCGTTGCGTTCAAGAAATTCACCGCGCTCCAAAAGAGCGACCGCCGTCTTCACTTTCGTGTCGGCATTGCGCTCGATCGAGTCGAACGAGGCATCGGTGCGCTCGTCGCGCAAAATCTCTCCGTAGGTTATCACTACGTCGCCAGCCTTGTTTCGGCGGGCTCGTTTCAACGCTTTGAAAATCTCAAGAACGTCCTTGTGGGTCAACCGCGTTCCGGCGCTGAGCTGAAATTGACGTTCGACGTCGTTGTCGTCGTAGAGAAGCACGCAATCGGCTGCGGCGCGGTCTCGCCCGGCGCGCCCGGCCTCCTGCAGATAGTTTTCCAGAGACCCCGGAATATCGGCATGCACGACCAAACGCACATTCTCCTTGTCAATGCCCATTCCGAAAGCGTTGGTGGCGGCGATAACCTTCACGTCACCCGCGATAAACGCATCCTGTATCTCCCGTTTTTCAGGCGCCGGAAGACCGGCGTGAAACGCCTTGGCGCTGAATCCTGAGTCCGCGAGATAAGCGGCGACATCCTCGGAGTGGCTTCTAGTGGAGACGAAGACTATCCCGGCGCCGTCGTCGTGAAGCCTATCCGAAAGAAGCTCGCGGATCCTCAACCACTTCTCCGCGGCTTTGACGCGCTGCACCTCGTAATTCAGGTTCGGTCTCTCCCCTCCGCCGTCGAAAAAGCTCAAGTCCAGGTTGAGAACGCTTTTGAAATGCGATACGATCTCGTCGACCACGTCCCGTTTCGCGGTCGCGGTGAAACATTGAACGACCGGCCCGCGAATTCCGCGTTCCGCTGAAAACTCTCGAATGAACCGCGACGCGTAAAGGTAGTCCGGACGAAAATCGTGTCCCCACTTGGAAAGACAGTGCGCCTCGTCGAACACCCAGCACGACACCTCGCGGGAATAGATCATTTTTCGAAACGACTTGTTGCGCAACTGCTCGGGAGAGACGTAGAGTATGGCGGCGTCACCCATGCGCGCTCGGCGCATAGCCTCCCCGCGTTCCGGACGCGTCTGCATGCCGCTCATCAACGCCGCCGGCTCGTGAAACGCCTCGCAACGCTCGTTCAAACCGTCAACCTGATCCTTCATCAGCGCCTGAAGCGGCGATATCACGACGGTCAGTGATCCCGTCCTGAAATTCCTAACCAACGCCGGAAGCTGATAGCATAGGGATTTTCCGCCTCCCGTCGGCAGAATGGCGAGCAGGGATTTATCCGACATCGCCGAAGCGACGATGCGCTCCTGCAGACTTCCGCCATCCTCCGATACCGGAACAGGCAGGAACGCGTCGAATCCGAAATATTTCCGCAGCTGCGCCCTGGGATTGTGAATTTCCGAACAATACGCGCAACGCCCGCCTTCCTCCACCCCTCCGCACGGGATACCGCGCAAGCGTTTCAAAAGCTCCTCGACATCCGCGTAGTTGTGAAAAACCCACGGAGGAATAATCGAGTTGCCGCCGGAAACCCTGAGCCAGGCGAGCGCGAACGCGAATTTCGCGCGTTCGGCGCCGTCGACCGCGAAATCCGCTGATTCCCCGGTCAACTCCCGCAAAGCCGGCTCGCAGCAAAATCCGGCGACGTTTTCCGCGAAAATCGCGGCCGCGGACTCCGCTAAGACGACATCGGCTCCCAACTCCTCGAAAAAAAGCGGAAATCCGCGGCTGACGGGCTCCAAAGCGAAGCCTAGAAAGCCCAGAAGCTCTTTCGAAAATTTCAAATCATCCGCGAAAACGGCGATTTCGTCCGTCAGCACCATCGCGCTCAGTTCGCAGTCGCGGAGTGGATTCGGCGGAATGGCGTCCAACTCCAACTTGTAGTCCTTGACCAACTTGTGATATGGATTTTCAGGAAACGCGAGCGGAGAGAGATGAAGAGTGTCCAGAGCTGGCATCGCCAAAACATGCGAATCCCGCGGCAGCGTCTTCGCAAGCAGTGGAATGTCGTGGGCGATTATATTGTGTCCGGCGACGAATTTGGCTCCGGCGGCGAACGCCGCGTCAGTGAACTCAGCGAATTCGTCTAAAACCTCCACGGCGGCGGATTTTCCGCGAATCTCGCGGCTTTTGTATTTCTCGCCGCGGAAAAGCGCCCCGACCATAAGCAATCGTCCGGATCGAGTGGTCTCAATGTCGATGAAGAGCGTTTTCTCGAAGATTGTATCGGCTGGATCCATACATTTCTCTTGGTGATACTAATCGGGAAGGGGGGAGGATGGGCCTTATGGGCCAAACGCGCCCAATGGGCAAAAGAAAATAAATCAAGAGAACGCTCCCACGCACGCTGCCTCTCCGCACTTCAGAACTTCCCCCCTCCTCCTTTCCTCCTTCCTGCCCATTGGGCCCATACGGCCCATTTGGCCCATTCCCTTCTCCCTCTTTTCCCTAGCACTTCCGCACTCCC